>JBGSLE010000033.1:0-4036 GCA_041740875.1 Pontiella sp.
GATCAGGGCCTTGCGCAGCGGCGAGGCCGGCGTGCCGAGCAGGATATGGTCGAGCAGTTCGATGGAAAAAACGGTTTCCGCGTCGGTCGGGGCAGGGAGCAGCCAGTTGACGGTGAACATCGGTTTCGGGTCGTCGTCGTCCTCCGAAACGGCATAGGGTTTTTCAATCCGGATCGGTTCCGGGAGCGGGGCTTGCAGCGCGATGTCCGACCGGGGATCAGCGTTGCCGAACTCCTTGAGATACTCATCCAGCAACACGAAGCGCTGCTCCACGGGGTCGTTGCCATAGAAGAAGATACGGGCGTTGGACGGGTGGTAGAACGTGTCGTGGAAGGCCTTGAACTGCGCGTGGGTCAGGTCGGGGATGTGTCGCGGATTGCCGCCGGAATCCAAGCCGTAGGTCGTGTCGGGGAAGAGCGATTGCTGCGAGGCCTCCATCAGCACCGAGTCCGGGGAGGAGTAAACCCCCTTCATTTCATTGTAGACGACGCCCTTGATGGTGAGTGCGCCCTCCACCGACTCCAGCTCGTAGTGCCATCCCTCCTGCATGAAGAAATCCTCGGTGATGCGCGGGTGGAAGACGGCGTCGAGGTAGACATCCACCAGGTTGTGGAAATCCTTCAGGTTTTGGCTGGCGACGGGATAGCAGGTCTTGTCGGGGTAGGTGAAGGCGTTCAGGAAGGTCTGGAGCGATCCCTTGAGCAACTGGACGAAGGGATCCTTGACCGGGTATTTACGCGATCCGCACAGCACCGTGTGCTCCAGGATGTGCGCCACGCCCGTCGAATCCGACGGCGGCGTGCGGAAGGCGATGCCGAAGCACTTGTTTTCGTCGTCGTTTTCCAGCGAAAGGATTTCGGCGCCCGTCGGAACATGGCGGTAGATCTTCGCCCACGTTTTCATCTCCTTGATTTCCTCGGTGCGCAACAACTCAAAGTTCTTCATGCATGGCTCCATCGTTAAAGAGAAACTGCTTACCGGAATCGGCGGCGTGCGGCGACTCCATTCAAGGACAATTAAGAGACCCGCACATCCGTCCAAAGTTCAATGTGGGGATGTCCTTCCAGCGCGGTGCCCGCCGGAAGGGTGCGGGGCGCGGAGCGCAGGGCGTCAATGATGGCCCGTTTCGATTCGCCGGCGACCAGGAGGATAATCCGTTGCACGCGCTGGAGCAGGGCCGGGGTGACGCTGACGCCTTCGATCCCATCGGGTCGGCCGGTGTGGAGGGTTAGCGGCCCGGTTTTGGCCGCTGCGTGTTCCAAGGTGAACAATCCCGCCGTATGGCCATCGTTGCCCATGCCCAGGAATCCAAGGTCGATCGACCCCATCGATTCGAGCGCGCCAGCGAACCGGTTGGCGGCCTCTTTGGCCGGCAGCGAGGTATCGACGCGGATGAAGCGGTCTTCGCACGCCAGCGCCTTGAGCATGGGCATGAGGTTGTGCGCGTTGTTGCGCGCAGAATCATAAGGCGCCATCCGCTCGTCGCTGAGGAACAGCCGGCGTTGCGGATGTACCGGGCAGGGGGCGGCCGCGAGGCGGTTGTAGAGGGCGTAGGGCGTGGCCCCGCCGCTGAGCATCAGGTTGCCGGGGGTGGCCAGCGTGGCGCGCAGCAGTCCGAGGGTTTCCCGCCCGAGTTCGTCGGTCGATTCAAAAAAGAGGGTTTTGATCATGGGCGGGAGGATAGCGGGCGGTTGGGCTCGGAGCCATCCCATAGACGAAAAAAGCCGGCCCCGAAGAGAGGCCGGCGGGTCGTGCGGATTGCGGGCGGGAACCTTACTTCTCGGTCAGGTTCAGCTTGTTCCCGGAATCGATCCATTGCTGCAGGACGATCTTGCAGTACCTGCTGATGGACAAGTGCATCGAATCCGCGCGCTTGGTCAGCTCTTCCGCCATTTTTGCGGACATGTTGATACCAATGGTCTTGGTTCCTTTTCCGACGGGGTTTGTTGCCATGCTGCCTCCTTCTGGGTTTGTTTCCGCGTATATATTGCAGTGTTTAATCGTTTTCAAATAAATTTCTAAGTAATCGCCCCGCCAGATGGGCCTTGCCTGTGCCATGGGCCGGGCTCCGGGAGTATTGGAACCGATTCTAAATTCGCCGGTTTTTATGAAGGAGATTGCAAAAAACCGGGGTATTGGTACTGTGTGCGCTCTGTTTGCCTGAAAAGGCCGGAGGGAAGCATGTTAAGCGAATTTCTTGTTATTACCATCGGGGCGATTCTGGTGAACAACTTCGTGCTGTCGAAGTTTCTCGGCATCTGCCCGTTCCTGGGGGTTTCCAAGAAACTCGACACGGCGCTGGGCATGTCGGGCGCGGTGATCTTCGTCATCACGCTGGCCACGCTGGCCGCGTCGCTCATCAATTCCTTTTTGCTCGTGCCGATGAAGCTGGAATTCCTCCAGACGCTGGTATTCATCGTGGTGATCGCCGGCTTGGTGCAGCTGGTGGAGATCATGCTGCAAAAGCTGAGCGCGAAACTATACGAAAGCCTGGGCATCTACCTGCCGCTCATCACCACCAACTGCGCCGTGCTCGGCTGCGTCGTGCTCAACGCCAAGGCTCCGCCCGGATCGCTCCAATCGACCTGGTACGGCGCCACCATCTACGGGTTTTGCTCGGCCGTCGGCTTCGCGCTGGCGCTGGTGCTCTTTTCCAGCCTGCGCGAGCGGCTGGATTTGGCCAACGTGCCGAAAGCCTTCAAGGGTACGGCGATTTCACTCGTGACGGCAGGGATTCTTGCCATGGCGTTCCTGGGCTTTTCCGGGCTGGTTTAAGAGGTGGTTGAATGAATGTTGCTTGGATAGCGGTCATTGCGACGGGCGTGATCGGGGTCGTGCTCGGCGTGGTCATCGGCATTGTCGCCAAGGTTTTCGCCGTGGAGATCGACGAACGGATCGAACGGGTCGGCGAATTGCTTCCGGGCGCCAACTGCGGCGGCTGCGGTTTCGCCGGGTGCGCGGACTTTGCCAAGGCCGTGGTCGGCGCCAAGGCGTTGCCGGGCCAATGCCCGGTCTGTTCGTCCGCCGACATCAAGAACATCGCCGAATATCTCGGCATCGTCGTCGAGGAAAAGGAAAAGCGCGTGGCCGTGGTTCGTTGCAGCGGCGACTGCGCCAACACCGTGCGCACGCTCTACAACGGCATCCGCGACTGCCGCTCCGCCGTCGTTGTTGCCGGCGGGGCCAAGGGCTGCGATTTCGGCTGCCTCGGCTTCGGCAGCTGCGCGAACGCCTGCCCCTTCGGCGCCATCGAAATCCGCGACGGCCTCGCGGTGATCCACCCCGAACTGTGCGTCGGCTGCGAAAACTGCGTGGCCACCTGCCCGAAAAACCTGATCGTCATGGTGCCCGCCTCCATCGATGTGCATGTCTACTGCAACTCACCGGAAAAGGGCGCGGCAAAGCGCCAGGTCTGCAAGACCGCCTGCATTGCCTGCCGCAAGTGCGTCAAGAATTCGGAAGAGGGCCAGATGGTGGTGGACGGATTCCTCGTGCGAACCAATTATGAAAACCCGCCGCAGCCCGGCGTGGTTGAAAAATCCGAATGCCCCACCACGGCCTTGCGCCTGGCCAGCAAACACGCCGCAAACGCGTACCAAGGAGCGTTGAAATGACCGAAAAGCCGCGCAAGTTCAAAGGGGGCGTCCACCCGGCAGACAGCAAGGCGCTATCGGCCTCCAAGCCGATCCAGCAAGCCCCGCTACTCGATAAATACACCGTCATCATGCACCAGAACATCGGCGCGCCGCCCGAGCTGGTGGTGAAAAAGGGCGATGTGGTCAAGAAGGGCGCGTTGCTGGCGAAAGCCACGGGTTTTGTCTCGGTGCCGTTGCATGCGCCCACCAGCGGAACCGTCACCGCCATCGACAAATGCCCCGGCCCGACCGGCATCGCCATCCCCGCCATCGAAATCACCGCCGACGGCAACGACGAATGGGGCTCGCCGTTCGAACCGATTCCCGATTGGCAACGCTGCCCGCCCGCCACGCTGCGCGAACGGGTGCGCGAGGCCGGCATCGTCGGCATGGGCGGCGCA
>JBGSLE010000034.1:0-2704 GCA_041740875.1 Pontiella sp.
CAGCAGGCCGAAGGTGACGCCCTGCGCCGGGCGGTGGATCTGCTGGAAGCTCGCCTCGTCCCACGCGCTGAGCGTCACCTTCACCTTGTCGGCCAGCGCCGCCTGGGCGCGGACATCTGGATCGTGCAGTAGCGTCCCGTTGGTGAGCAGTACCGACCGGATCGCCGTATGGTCTTTTGTCCATGCGAAGACATCGCCGAAGCGGGCATGCAGGGTCGGTTCGCCGGAACCGGCCAAGGTGATGTGGTCGGCCCGGCCATCCTCCGCCTTCCAGCGGTCGAGTTCGGCGAGCACGTCCTGCATCGGCACATAGTCGCCGCGCGCGCTCGTTTCGCAGGTGGTTTCGCCGAGCTGGCAGTAGGTGCAATCCAGCGTGCAGGTCTTGAAGGGGATCAGGTCCACCCCCAGCGAACGGCCGAGGCGCCGCGAAGGCACCGGCCCGAATAGGTATTGGTAGGTGGTCGACATGGACTAAGAGTTGTTGTTTTGCCTTGGCTGTACAACCAAAATACCCGCATAGTCCGCGCATGAAAGCGCTTTTCGCATCGGCCGTTCTACTTGCAACCCCCACCTTCGCCCAAAACGCGGAAGAACTCTACCAAACCCACTGCTCGCACTGCCACGGCGTGCGGTTCCAGGGCGGCAACGCCCAAAGCCTGGTCGATGGTCTTTGGCAATTTGGCGACAATCCCGGATACATCACGCGCAACATCAAGTTCGGCATCACCCACCTTGGCATGCCGGCCTATGAAAAAACGCTGACCGATCCGCAAATCAAGTTGATCGTCGATCTCCTCAAAGATGCCGAAAAGCGGGAGGGCGCGCAAAAGCCGCCGATGCCCGCATCGCTCCAGACCCTCGACTACGATGTTGCGGTCGAACCGTGGGTCACCGGGCTGGACACGCCGTGGAGTCTCGCCTTCCTGGACAAGGACACCGCCCTGGTGACGGAACGCTCCGGGAGCCTCCGCGTCATCGAAAACGGCCGACTCTCCGTCAAACTCATCGAAGGAACCCCGAAGGTGGTCGCCGAAGGACAGGGCGGAATGTTGGCCGTTGCGTTCGACCCGGAATACACGCAGGAAGGCAACCAGTGGGTCTATCTCGCCTTCAGCCACGGGCTCGACCCACTGCCCAACGGCAAGAAGGAGGGCGCCATGACCAAGCTGGTGCGCGGACGGATCAACGGCAACAGCTGGACCAACGAACAGGTGCTCTTCGAGGCGAACCACGACGACTACCGCACCACCCGCCACCATTACGGCACCCGCATCGTCTTCGACTCCAAGGGCTACCTCTACTTTTCCATCGGCGACCGGGGAGCCGACGACCACGCCCAGGATCTCTCCAAGCCCAACGGCAAGATCCACCGCCTCCGGCGCGACGGGGAAACCCCGAAGAACAATCCGTTCCTCCACATCAAGACCGCCCTGCCGTCGGTCTTCTCCTACGGCCACCGCAATCCGCAGGGCATCTCCGTTCATCCCGAAACCGGCGAAATCTGGGCCTCCGAACACGGCCCGCTCGGCGGCGACGAACTCAACCTCGTCCAATCCGGCAAAAACTATGGCTGGCCCGTCATTACCTATGGAAAAAACTACAACGGCACCGTCATCACCGAAAACGTCCGCCAGGAGGGCATGGAACAGCCGGTCTGGTACTGGAAGCCCTCCACGGCCGTCTGCGGCATGGATTTCTACCGCGGCGACCTCTTCCCGAAGTGGAACAACAAGCTGCTGCTGGGCAACCTGAAATACGAGGATGTCCGCGTGCTCGACATCGAAAAGGACCGCGTCATGCACGAGGAGGTCATCCTCAAGAACGCCGGGCGCGTCCGTGACGTCGTCTGCGGCCCCGACGGCGCGGTCTACGTCATCCTCAACGACCCCGGCACCATCCTGCGCCTCACACCGAAAAAATAGGGCTACGGGGTTTTCTTCCCTGCGCCCAGCGCGTACCAATCCACCTTGCGCGTGAGCAGCATGGCAAAGGCCATCAACCCGAACAGGAAGACGGAACCGGCCACCAAGGCGTGGTCCTCGGACTGCAACAGCACGTAGAGCACGCCGTAGAGCAACGCCAGCAGGGCGCCGAAGCCTGTCCCGCGCCGCAAACCGCCCAGCACATGGCAGACATAAAACGCGATCAGCCCGATCGTGGCGAGGCTGGCCACGAAATAGGACGCGCCGAACCCGACATGCTCGGAAAGACTGAGCAGCAGGAGGAAAAAGAGGGCCTGCGCCAAGCCGACAAACCCGTACTGGATCGGGTGGATCCGCAAATCCGCCAGCAGCTCGAACAGGAAAAAGGCCGAGAAGGTGATGAAGATGAACAGGAAGCCATATTTCAGCGCCCGGTCGGTCAGGGGATAGGGATTCACCGGATCGATCAGATCGACGCCCAGGCGCTGGATGGGCTCCTTCTTCTTGGAACGGAGATCCTGCTGCGCGGAACAGGCCAGGCCATTGACGTTCCACTCGGCCGAAAAACCCGCGGCGGAGACCGACCGGGTGGTCGCCAGAAAATCGCCGGTAAAGCTGGGGTGAGGCCATTCGCCCGCCAAAACGATCCGGTTTTCGGATCCGACGGGAACGAACGCCAGGCTCCCCATGCCATGCAGGCTCAAATCGAGGCCAAACCCGACCCGCTGGCCCGGCAAGCCCGCCGCATCCGGCAGTTCCGCGTGGATGCCGCGCCCCGAACC
>JBGSLE010000035.1:0-12920 GCA_041740875.1 Pontiella sp.
CCTCGTCGGACAGCACGGCCCCGACCTCCATGGGGGGCGAAGCACGCGTCACCCCCAATGCGGGCCCCGAGTCCGGCGCATCCATCGAAAACCTGAGCAAGCTATCCGAAAACACCAAGATCCTTGCCGACAAGCGTTCCAATTCCATCCTGCTGATGGGCGGGAAAAGCGACATCGCCGCCATCAAGGCGGTGATTACCAGCCTCGACATCATGCTGGAGCAGGTCTTGATCGAAGCGGCGATTTTCGAGGTCTCGCTGAACGACGAGCTGCGGCACGGCATCGACTGGCTCTACCGCGGCTCCAACAAGCTGGGGGCGTGGGACGGCCAAAACCTGCTCAACTCGACCAACGGACTCGGAACCGTGGCCGCCGGCGCGCTGACCTACTACCAAAACATTGGCGGCATCAACACCGAGATCGCGATCAACCTGGCCGCCAGCGACAGCAACGTGCGCCTGCTGGCCACCCCCGTCATCATGACGACCGACAACACCGAAGCCCGGCTGGCCGTCGGCGAACAACGCCCGGTCGTCACCTCCACCGACTCGTTCGGCAGCTCTTCGGGCACATTGCGCTCGTCCTACGAATACAAGGATATCGGCATCAACCTCACCGTAACGCCGCGCATCAACCCTCAGCGCGTCGTCGTCATGGAAATCGTCCAAAAGGCCGACCAGGTGGGCGGGGAGATCATGATCGACAACAACAAGGTTCCGATCATTCTCAACCGCGAATTCGAGGCGCAGATCTCCGTGCCCGACCGGGGAACCATCGCGTTGGGCGGGCTCATCAACACCGAGACGCGCGACACCGTCACCAAAATCCCGATCCTCGGCGACATCCCGTTCATTGGCCGCTACCTGTTCAGCAGCGTGAGCAAGGAAAACCGCCAGACCGAGCTGGTGGTGCTGATGACGCCGTACGTGTTGACCACCGAGGCCGAGATGCTCAAGGAAACCGAACGGCTCTACGATTCCACCGACATGCTGCCGACCGACTGGCCCGGAAAAGGGTGGTCGGGATCGACCTTGCAGACCCGCGAGCAAGAAGAGCCTGAGGAAGGTTCCAAACCCTAGCCGGCATGCGCCACGCCCACTTTATCGGAATCGGCGGGGTCGGCATGAACGGCCTCGCCCAGCTGGCGGCCCAATGCGGCTACTCCGTCTCGGGATCGGATCGCGCCTACGATGCGGATGCCGAGGTTTTCAAATGCCTTGAAGCACTTGGCGTCCGTATCGTGCCCCAGGACGGCTCCGGCATAACGGAAAAAACCAGCCACGTCGTTTTCAGTACCGCCATTGAAACCGGCAATCCGGATATCGAGCAAGCCGTCCACCGCGGCATCCCCCTGCTGCACCGGGCCGAATTCCTGAAGGAGCTGGTCGGCGGCGCGGAACTCATCGCCGTGGCCGGTACGGCAGGCAAAACCACCACCACCGGAATGCTCGGCTGGATTTTCGAGTGCCTCGGACGCAACCCGACCGTCTACAACGGGGCCGCCGTGCTGAACTGGAAACACCCACCCGTCTTGGGAAACGTCCGCAAAGGCGACCCCAACCTGTGGATCATCGAGGCCGACGAATCCGACAAGTCGTTCCTGAACTTCCACCCCACCCACTCCATCATCACGAATATTTCCAGGGACCATTTCGAGCTCGACGAACTCCACCGGATGTTCACCCAGTTCGAAACCCAGACATCGGGTTCCACCATCAGGGGATCCGCGCCCGCCTGCAAAAACATGGCCGTCGATATCCCGCTGCTTGGGAAACACAACCTGGAAAATGCGCGCTGCGCGCTGGAACTCTGCCGCCGCCTGGGCCTGGACATGGACCGGGCACACGCGGCCGTTACGCGTTTCAAGGGCATCGAACGGCGCCTGGAGTTCGCCGGGGAAGCCGACGGCATCGCCATCTTCGACGACTATGCGCACAACGCAGCCAAGATTTCCGCCGCGCTCTCGGCTGTGGCGGAGCGCCACGGAACCACGCATGCCTATTGGCGCCCGCATGGATTCACCCCGCTGCGCCTCGGAATGGAAGAGCTGGCCGAGGCGTTTTCGAACCACTGGCAGGCCCACGGCGGCTCGGTGCTGGTACTGCCCGTCTTCTATGCCGGCGGCACGGTGGAACGAACAACCTCGTCCGACGAATTGGTCGCCCGCCTGCGTTCGGCCGGCGTTCCGGCGGTACTGGTGCCGGACTACGAATCCCTCAAACGCGAACTCGAGCAACGCGCCGCGCGCGGCGATGCCATCCTAGGTATGGGCGCGCGCGACCCCCAGCTGCCCCTCTTTGCCAAACGACTGGTTTCTGAATGGAAAAAATCCTAACCATCGACAGCCCGCAAAACCCGCGGGTCAAAACAGCCCTCAGGCTCCGCAAGGCCAGTGAGCGGCAGGAATCCGGCCTGACACTGGTGGAAGGGTTCCGCGAAATCCAGCGGGCGACGGATAGCGGGTGGGGATTTAAGGAGCTCTACTGCTGCCCGGATCTCTATCCGGATCCCCTCGCCGGCGAACTGGCCAACCGCCTTCGCCTAAGCGGACTCCCCACCTTCCAATGCTCGGAAGCGGCCTTCCGTAAAATGTCCTACCGCGACACGCCGGACGGATTGATGGCGCTCTCCCCGCTCGTAGGCAAAACGCTGGACGAGCTCGCCTTGCCGGAAAACCCGTTGATTTTGATCGCCGAGGATTTGGAAAAACCGGGCAACCTCGGAACCATGCTGCGCACGGCCGATGCGACCGGCGTCGATGCCGTCATCGCTTGCGACCACAAAACCGATTTGAACAATCCCAACGTGATCCGCGCCAGCATCGGCACCCTGTTTTTCATGCAAGTTGCCACCGCTTCGACGGAAGAGACGCTGGCGTGGCTCGCAAAAAACCGCATCCGTTCCGTGGCCGCCGTTCCCGGGGCTTGCACGAAATATACCGAAGCCGACTTGCGCGGCGGAATCGCCATCGTCGTCGGAGCCGAGGACGACGGGCTCTCCCCCGTCTGGATGGAGCGCGCGGACGAACGGGTCTCCATTCCGATGCTCGGGAAAAACGATTCGCTGAACGTCGCCACGGCCGCCGCCATCCTGCTCTACGAAGCGGTTCGCCAGCGCCGCAAGGCTTGATAATCCTGCACCAGAAAATATCTGCAACAATTTTTCAACGCCTACTGCGGCAACCTGTCCTACCATCGCAAAGTTTTGAAGCGTATTTCCCTTCTGAAATTTAGATAGAATCCGACAAAATTATTTATTTGCGCAAAAAAATCATTACTATAACATTCAGCACGGAACGAAAGGAGGTAGGGTATGGCTACCAATCCGGCAGGCAAAGGAACAAAGACCATCGGCATCAACATGAAAATGGAGATGGCCAAGGAACTCGAACGGCGCGCGGCATCGATGCAGATTTCGACCGGCGCTTATTGCAAGATCATCCTGGGCGAGTGGATCAAGTCCGGCAAGAAAATGAAGCTTCAAGAAGATTAGAGCGTTCCACCCAGCCCTAAACCTCGAAAACCGGTTTCCCAACTTTTTTGGAAACCGGTTTTTGATTTTCACCGGGATCACCCCCCATACTCGCCCGCATGTTGAATGAAGCCACTGATTTTGCGGTCGTAGGCGCGGGAGCCGTGGGCGGTTATTATGGAGGATTGCTGCAACAGGCCGGTTTTGGCGTCCATTTCCTGCTCCACAGCGACTATGAACATGTCCGGCGCCACGGACTGAAGATCGAGTCGCCCGGCAACGATTTTTTCCTGCCGCAGGTGCATGCCTATTCCCTTCCGGCCCATATGCCCCGCTGCGACGTGGTGATCGTGGCTCTCAAGACAACCGCCAACGGCGCGCTGCCGGACATACTGCCCTTCCTGTTGCGGAAGGGCGGCATCGTGCTGACGCTCCAGAACGGACTGGGAAGCGAAGATGAGATGGCCCGGCAGGTGGGCGCTGACGCCGTGATGGGCGGACTCTGCTTCCTCTGCTCCAACAAGGTCGGCCCGGGCCACATCCGGCACCTGGACTACGGCCTCGTCACCTTGGGCGAATTCCGGGCCGATGGGCAACCCGGCGGCATCACGCCCCGGCTCGAGGAGCTGGGCAGCAAGCTGGCAGCCGCCCGGATACCGCTTCGACTGATCGACGACCTCCTGCTGGCCCGGTGGAAAAAACTGGTCTGGAACATCCCGTTCAACGGTCTGTCCGTCGTCCGGAACGCGCTGACCGACGCCTTGGTTTCCAACCCCGAAACCAAGGCCCTTTGCCAAACCCTGATGGACGAAACCGCGTCGGCGGCAGCGGCCTGCGCACGGCCGATCGACCCCGGATTCATCAAAAAGATGATGGACGACACCGAGCAGATGAAACCCTATTCGACCAGCATGAAACTGGATTTCGACCGGGGCCGGCCGATGGAGATCGAGAGCATCTACGGCAACCCCCTCCGGGCCGCGCAGCGGGCGGGTGTGGCCATGCCCGAAACCGAACGGCTGTATCGCCAACTGCTCGCCATCAATCCCGTTGTTTAGACGCAGTTGCAATTGCGCCGGAATTCATGGATAAAGGCCGCCGCGTTGTTTGGAAAGGATGGCGGCATGATCAATCTGGACTATACCCGGCACGCCGTGAAAGAACTGCGCAGGATCCATGCGGGTCTTTTCGAACTGGTGGCCGAACGTAGTGGATTGGAGTTTTGCGTGGGCGATTGCGTCGCCCTTTGCACGGAAAACGGCCAATCCCGCCCGTACAGCATCGCCTCGGGAACGGGCGAATCCGAATTGCGCTTCCTGATCCGCCGGATGGACGGGGGCGAGGTCTCGCCGTGGCTGGCGGATCGCCGCCCTGGAGATATGGTTCGGATCTCCCCGCCGTTTGGGTGGTTTCGCCCGGGGCAGGAGATTGGGAACGCCCCGTTTGTCTTTTTTGCGACCGGCACCGGCATGGCGCCATTTCTCTCCTACCTGCACACATTCCCGAAGCCGCCCGACGCCTGCCTGTACGGGGTTCGCCGCGAAGCCGACGCGGCCGGGTTTTCCGATTTTTGCCGGTTTTGCCCCACGCAACTCGCCGTTTCGCGCGAACCCACCACCCGGCACCACGCCGGACGCATCACGGATTTGCTGCATGCCGTCCCTCTCGCCGACGAGACCCACTATTATGCCTGCGGGTTGGAAAGCATGGTGAACGAGGTGTCGGCATGGTTGCTGGAAAATGGCGTCGCGCTCGGGAAGATCCATCGCGAGGTCTTTTTCCACGGCTAACCGCGTCAGGCGACCAGGCACCATAGGACGGCAAACCCGGCCCCGGCCAACGCTCGGGGCAAGGCAATACGCCGGTCACGGTGGGTAAACAGGTAGACCAGGCTTGCGAACCAAAGGCAAACCGCAGCCAAAGGCGGCGGCTCTACCGCATGGCTCGACCACGGCAGCGCATCCAGCCAAGTGACTGAAAACGTCATCAGATCAATGAATGCCACGGCGGCATGGTTGAGTACGCCCGACAATCCGGGAGCCATGATCGACAGACAACCGGAAAGCATGATGAGGAAGGTCAGCGGCACCACCACCAGGTTTCCGACCAGGGAGATTCCGGAAAATCTCCCGAAAAAGAGCGCCGTCAAGGGAATCGAGGCGAGGCTGGCGGCGAAGGAGGTGATGGCCAGCGACGCGGCATAGCGTTTCGCACGGTTCCCTTCCCGCAACGTCACAGGCATTGCGGGATAGACCATGATGATAAAGATGACCACGACAAAGGAAAACACGCATCCCGGCGATAGTAGCTCAAATGGCTGGAAGAGGAGCAGGACGACGGCCGCAAAGGCGACTGACGACGGGATATCGGGCTTCCGGCGCAACATGGGCCCCATGAGAAAGACGGCGGCCATGGCCAGCGCGCGCAAGGCGCTCGACGCCATCCCGGTCGAAACGATATACATGCCAAGCAGGATTATTAAACACAGGGCCAACCAGTTATGCGGAATTCTAGCCACCTTGAGCATGCAGGCGAGGAGCAAGCCCACCATGCCGACATGCTGCCCGGAAATCGCAAAGATATGTAGCGCCCCTGTTCTCCGATAGGGATCGAGCATGTCCGCCGTCACCCCGGATTGGTCGCCCAAAACCAACGCCTTGAGCACTGCTTGCTGGGCTGGAAACGACTCGATCCCCTTTTCCAGCCGGACGACCACGGCATCGCGCCAAGCCCGCCCCAGCCCCTTGATCGAGATGCCGCGCCGACCATCCAAGACTTCAACCGAATCCCGGGATCCAACCTGCATTTCGACCAGGTTTCTTCCCGGGAACAGGCGCGTGCGCAACTCCCCCCCAAGCAGGATCCGCTGCCCCAGCCCGACCGGGCAGGAATCTACCGTTCCAGCGAGCCGCACATCGACCACCCCGCGACGACGCTCCCATCCGTTTCCTAGATCGATCCCTTCGCAGCGCAGGGGGAATGTCCATGTTCCTTGGCGGCGGTCGCCATAGCTGCGGAATTCGGGAAATCCGCTTATCCGCCCCACGATCCGGGCGTTGCCGACCGGCAGCGACTCCCTCAGATGGACCACCGAGGCGTCAGACAATCCAGGATCGGCCACCAGGAACCGGCACGCCGCAACCAGCGCCACGGCAAGGAAGACCAGATGCGTCGAGGTGCGGAAGCGGAAGAACATGCATGCCAACAGCAGGGAAAGAAATGCGGAGAGAAGCATCCATCCGGCATCCACGCGCACACAGCAGGCGAACACCATGCCGGCAACCAAGGCCAATGCCACGCCCACCATGGGGCGCCTCACAACTCCGATGGCGGGCTGAACGGACACGGCCGGACTCCTTCTATCCCTGTTTCACCATCCCGAGGTACGCCATCCGCAGCTTGTGCTTGAAGCTCGAATACGCATGCCGTTCGGCAATCAGCAATTGCCCTTGGCTTGCGACACCGAGCGAGAACAAGGGCTCCTGGATGGCCCTGATGACGCATTCGGCAATCGACTCGGCGCTGGGCAATGCCGGGATGCAGTTGCCCTCGTTGAGCAGGTTGCGGTACGCATGGTCCTGCACCGCCACCAACGGAGCCGGCGAGTTCAGCATGGTAAACACCTCCGGATGCACGTATCGCCCTTGCGGATGAGGCAGAAGCAGGGCTACGTCCGCATGGGACAACGCCGACAAGAAGGTTTCGGTGTCGCCCGGCTCGATAAAGACGCAGTTGCTGCGGATGTCGAGGTTCGCGGCGAGCGCCTCGGCGGCTTTGACGGATGCTCCCTTGAAGACGAAGCAAGCGCGGGGCACCGCATCAATCACTTTTCGCGCGGCGACCAGCGGTTTCCTCAGATCTGGGCGGTTCCCTGGAAGCACGCTGCACACCACGAGCGCGGTGGGCGGCTGCCGAAAAAGGCCAAGCAGCCTGGAAAAATCCAGTGGCTGGGCGCCGAAAAACGGCTGAAGCGGGACATCCTCCAATTGTGCGACCACGGCCTCCGGAGCCATTCCGGCCAGGTCATCCGCGAGGGTTTCGCAATTGCAAAGCACCATGCCCGCCCGCTCCAGCAGTCGCTTTTCGACGCGACGGAAATGGGAGGGGAACACATTCCATAGCACGGAAGGCGGCTTGCCATGAAACCCGCGGTATCGGCACTCGGCATCGTAGACCAACGGGATCTTCTTCAACCTGCACAGTCCGGCCACGCAAAACGCGGCCGGCCCGACGGCATGCACCGCGTCGTACCGGCTGCGGCAGACGGCCGACAGCATCCTCATGCGCAGCCGCACACAGGACATTCGCGGAACGGATGCAAAACCAAGCATCCGCACATTGGGATGGGCGGGCAGATCGCTCTGGGCTGCAACGACATCCACCCGGTGCCCGGCATCGGCCAGCGCACGAACGACGGATACCGGACGGGCGGACCATGAATGCAGGGTAACGTCGCCGAAGGTTAGGAAAAGAATGTTCATGGTTCCGCCGGAACCAGCCTATTTCCGGGGTTTGAGCAGTTCCGTATCCATCTTGTCCTGCTCGGGAAGCGTCAGGAGCGGGGTGATCTCCTTGCGGTCGCTGCCTTCCATGGTCTGGGCGACCTTTTCCAGCCATTTGCGGAATTCCTCGCCACCAACCCGATCGGCAAACGCCTGGAACGTGCGGTCTTGCCGGACGGGATCGAGCAGGGGATCCTGCATCCAGCCAATGACCGTGTTCTGGCCAAACAGGTGGGCCGCCCGGCCCAGCGTCTGCACCGTCTCCTGGCTTCTGCCCAACTGGGCATTGCAAACGGTGATCATCCGGTAGTAGTTGGCCTCCCTATAGTTGCTTTCCCGCAGCGTTTCCAAGGGAACCAACGCCTGCTCAAAGTTCCCCAGCTTCATGTAGGCCTTGGCCAGCAGCTCCTGGGCGGCGTTGTCCTTGGGAGAATCCTTCACCACCCGTTCGTAGGCGGCGGCGGCCTCCGCATATTGCTCCTTCTTGTAATATGCATTGGCGAGAAACCGCTGGATGTCCGCGTCATAGTACTGTTCCGAAAGATACCACTGGGCCATGAAGACCACGGCGTCGGAATCGCCATGCGCGTCGAGCGACTGGATCAGCAACTTCTGCAAATCGGCGCGCGACGGATCGACGCTCAGCAACCGGATGTAGGAGTTGATCGATTCCACATACAAGCCCTGCGAGAAATAGAGCGTCCCCAGCCGCTCCAACGCCCCCATGTGCGCAGGATCGAGGCGGAGGGCTTCCTGGCAACGCAAAATCGCCTGGTCGAAGTTGTTTCCCTTCAGCAGGTTATCCGCCGACCGCACCAGACGATCCGTCTCTTTCCAGATTTCGACCCGCTCAACGAATTGCAGGCGGTCGTTGGCGTTGGTGATGTTGAAATCCTCCACCAACGCGACCTCCCGCATGACCGGCGAGGGCTCCACCGCCACCTGGTTTTTCATCCAGATGCTCTCTTCGTAGAGCTTGATCCCCTTCCACAGCATGAAGAACAGGATGCCCAGCAGGAGAATCATGACCGCCGTCTTCAAAATGGCCAGCAACGCCATGCGTTCACGCTGATCGACCGCCTCCTTGCGCCGTCCCGTCACCGCCTTGTGGCGGCCGGTCTTCCGGACACGGCTCGAAGCGGAATGCGCCCGTTCCTGGTAGAGCGGCTGCTCACCGCTGCCGCCGCCGGCGTAGAAGTCGGAATCCGTCGGCAAATGCTCGAACCTGCCTGCCTGGCGCGGGCCGCTGCTGCTATGGTTTTTTTTCTTCATACTCGTTTTTAGTGGTTTCCAGAGGGAAACGGTCAAACCTTTCGACACACAAAGGGATTGCAGTATCAATCCGGCAAGGGTAAGTGTCAAGTGTTGCTCAGTGAAAGCGGAATTAAATTGGCGGCTAAACGATGATGGCTTTTCTCACCTTGTTCTCGGCGGCGCTGCTTCTGGTCGGCATACCGCTCGGTATCCTGGCCACGATCAATGCCTTGCGGAAAAAGCAGCCGGGTTGTTCCGGAAGCCACGATTGCGTGGTCTACAAGGGCGAAAAGGTGCAGTGCCCCTCCTGCGAACTCCGGGAGTTCAAGGCCGAAATGGCCGCCAACAAAACCCGCCAAGCCCCTGGCCACTAGGATTCGCTGCAGTTCCGGCACGTACCGAACACGACAATGCGGTGCGTCCGCTCCTGGAATGAATGCTCCTTGCAGGCCTTCTTGACCAGCTCCACCAGCCGGTCGTCGATAAATTCAATGAACTGCCCGCACTTGTCGCAAACCATGTGTTCGTGATGCGGGTGGTTGAACGTGTGTTCATAGTGCGCATGCACATCGGTATCCCGGATCACGCGCACCAGGCCGGCTTCCTCCATCAGCGCCAACGTGCGGTAAACCGTCCCCCGGCTGACATGGTTGACGCCGCTGGAGAGCTCCGCCGCCAAATCGTCGGCGCAAAAATGGTCGTGGCGCGAAAAGACCTGCGTCAGGACAATCTTGCGGGCCTGCGTTACCCGGGCATCCTTTTTCTTCAGGAATTCGACGAAAAGCGGCCATGCCTCTTCCACCGACTGGCGGACTTCTTCAGGCAACTGTTGTTCATTGGTGATCATGGTTACGCAACAACCTTGTTTAAATTGGATCTATATATAAACACGTTTATGGCGCAGTTTAGAGAATGTAATCAAGAAATTTGCTGGTATATTCGAGCGATTTGAACAACCTAACCAAACTAACCAACCAAGGAGTATCAAAATGGCCTATGTAATTTCCAGCGAATGCATTTCCTGCGGCGCTTGCGAATCCACCTGCCCCGTAGCGGCGATCAGCCAAGGCGACGACCAGTTCGTCATCGATCCGAACAAGTGCACCGATTGCGGTGCCTGCGCGGATTCCTGCCCGGTCGACGCGATTTCCGCCGGCTAGCGGATACCCAGATCCACAGGAAAAAGAAAAGCGGCCACATGGCCGCTTTTCTTTTTGGACATGGCGGGTTCGGTGTTCTTCAAGGGTGGATGTAGCGATAGGCCGCCAACGCGGTAAAGCTGCCCACCAGGAAGCCCATGAACACCTCCAGCCGGGTGTGCCCGAGCAGCTCCTTGAGTTTTTTTTCCGAGAGGTGGTGTTCGTGCAGCAATTCATCCACAATCTGGTTCAGCAACCGGGCCTGCTCCCCGGCGGCGGCACGCACGCTCTGGGCATCGAACATCACCACCACGGCAAATGCGGTGGCCAAGGCGAATACCGGGGAGTCGAACCCTTCGCACAACCCCAGCGACATGGCCATGGCGCTGGCCATGGAAGAATGCGCGCTCGGCATTCCCCCCGTGCTGACCATGTAGCTAAAATCGAGCCGCCGCGATTCGACCAGGCAACAAACCATTTTGATCGTCTGGGAAATCATCCACCCCAACAGGGCGGCCCAGAAAGCGGGATGGAGTACGTTCATGGCTTCATTTCTCCTGCATTTCCGAGAATGCGCGTGATGTATAGTAGCTACCCTTCGGGAAGTTCAACGTGTTTCTACTCCTTATTGACGCGGAAAAAGTCGGCCACCCCCTCCGGCACCTTTTCCAGCCGCCAGGCGGGATTCGACAAGGGGCCATCGAGCTTGATCTCGAAAAACTTGAAAATCGGATCGGTCAGCACGCGCACCACCCGCGACAGCCGGTTGTCGCTGAACGCCCGCGCCTGGAGGTAGGCGTCGAAGCCCGCTGGTTGGGAATAGCTTCCCCGGCCGGCAGCACTGACAATGTCGCCTCCGAAAGAGGCGTCGTCCGACCGGATCACGCCATTTTCAACGGTAAACGTTCCCGCTAGGCTGGTGATCGAAAACACGTTGAAACCGGGGATCATCTTGCGCGCCAGCCGCGAAAACCCTTGGAACAAGGGCAGGTCGGCAAGCTGGCCGTGGTGGATCGACAGCGTGCCGGATCCGTTCGCGCAGTCAAAGAATCCGCGCGAAAAATCGGCCGCGATATCGAAATCGGCAGTAAGCTTCCCGGCCACCGCCAGCTCGTTAGATGGATTCAGGTAGCGCAAGCACTGTTGGAAATCCACATCATCCAAGTCCACCTGTATATCGTAGGGGAAATCGCGCTCGGCCGGATCGAGTTCAACGCCCATCCGACCCGTTCCCCGCCCGCCATAGAGGCTGAACACCGCATCGTCGACCCGAAGATTCGGCCCTTGCGCCGAAACCTTGGCCGAAAACCGGTCCAATCCCGCCACGGGCGTATCCAAATGGGCCGCCGATACCTCGGCGGTGAAATCCGTGGTGGCCATCTCATCCCAATCGATCGATCCCCGCGCCTCAATCCGGATATCGCCCGATGTGGATATCTTCTCGCCGAAAAACCGGAGATCGGGATAGATCAAATCTTCGAGCACCTCGGGCGGCAGGCTGGTGAGGGCGTCGAACGACGCGGCCGAGGCGCGGAAATCGATCGAAGCCGACCCCTTCAAAAAGGCCTCGCCCTGGAGGGCCGCCATTGGATCCAGGCGCAACACGCCGTTGGTATAGTGGGCCGAAGCGTTGATGGAGGAAAAAACGGCATTATGAACCACTGCATCGGTGGCCGTCGCCTGGACATCGATGAAAAAGGTGCGCCAGTTTTCCATGTTCGCTCCCAACTTGATCCTGCAAACCGGCGGTTGGTTCAAGAACCGAAACCGCGTAATGACGTTGGTCGCCACATCCACCATGTCCAAGGGATGCACGAGCAGGTTGGGATCCAGGCTCCCTTCGGCCTCGACCCCGAACCAATGCGTTCCGGCATCCCAGAAAACCCGCCCCTTCGCGGTACCGCCCCGCATCGCGCTGCCCGTTTCCTGCGCGAGCCACTCCTGCCCCCGCGCGCGACCCTCCAGGTCGAAAAACTCCAATAGGCCGCCCGTGCGCCTGATGCCGCCGTGCAGCGACTCGATCTCCAACCCCCGGAACACGGCATCCCGGACGGCAAACGTGCCGGCAATGCGCTCATGTAGCCGGTTGAATGGCGCGGGGCCGGCGGAAACCTCCAATTTCGGCAGCTGCGGAACCGCGAGCCCGAGGGAGGCGATGACGCGTTGCACGGAGGCGGGAAACAATAGCAAAAGCCGATCCGATTCGATTCCGTTCAATAGCGAAACCTCCGCTTGGCCAGTCGCGACATCGTATTGGCCCCGGACTTCGAGCTGCTGTCCGTCCATGGCCGCGAAACCCCGTCCGAGATCGACCACCGGGTAAATGAACCGCCCCTCCAAGCCAACCTCGGAAAAATCAACGTCCCGGATGGTTACCGAATCCATGTTCGCCGAAAACGTGGCTGTGTTTTTGGCGTAATCGCCCAAATCTAAAGAAAACGAGAGCTCGATTGTCGCAGCGCCCGCCACCGTGATTCGCGTCAATCGATCCTCCAGCGCCCGGCACTTCGCCGCGCTGAGCCAGACCCGCGGCGGACGGACGGCGGCGCGCGCT
>JBGSLE010000036.1:0-2954 GCA_041740875.1 Pontiella sp.
TGCGACGTCATCCAGGCCGACGGCGGCACCCGCACCGCCTCGATCACCGGCGCCTACGTCGCGCTCAAACTGGCCATCCAGCGGTTGATGAAGGAGGGGTTGCTCAAGGAGGATCCCGTCACCGAAGCATTGGCCGCCATCAGCGTCGGCATCAACAAGCAGGTGCCGATCCTCGACCTCTGCTACCTGGAGGATTCGGCTGCCGAGGTGGACGCCAACTTTGTGATGACCGAGTCCGGCAAGATCATCGAGGTGCAGGGCACCGCCGAGGGCGCACCGTTCAGCAAGGACGAACTCATGAAGATGATGGCCCTGGCCGAAAAGGGCATCGCCGAGCTGGTTACGATGCAAAAGGCCGTGCTGGGCTGAACCTCCGGCCACTCGCAATATTAGAGGTTTGCGACGACGGCGTCGGCGAAAGCGGAGCAGGGGAGCAGGGTGGCGTCGTCCATCAGGTAGGCGAAATCGGCGGTGACGGTCTTGTTTTGGATCGTCCGGTCGACGGCACCGAGCACCAGGTCGGCGGCTTCCGTCCACGGCAGGTAGCGCAGCATCATTTCACCGGAAAGCACCAGCGAGCAGGGATTGGCCTTGTCGAGCCCGGCAATGTCGGGCGCGGTGCCGTGGGTGGCTTCGAATACGGCCTTGCCGTCGCAATAGTTAATGTTGGCGCCGGGCGAGATGCCGATGCCGCCGACGCAGGCGGCCAGCGCGTCGGAGACATAGTCGCCGTTGAGGTTGAGCGTGGCGATGACGTCGTAGTCCTGCGGCTTGAGCAGGATGTTCTGCAAAAAGGCGTCGCAGATGCAGTCCTTCACGACGATCTCGACGCCGGTGTGCGGATTGATGATCTTGTAGACCTTTTCACGGCCGTGGTAGAGCGCGCCGAACTCCTCTTCGGCCAGCTCGATGCCCCATTGGCGGAAGGCGCCCTCGGTAAACTTCATGATGTTGCCCTTGTGTACCAGTGTCACCGATTGGCGGTTGTTGTGGATGGCGTACTCGATCGCCGCGCGGATCAGCCGCTGCGAGCCGCTGCGCGAAACCGGCTTGATGCCGATGCCCGAATCCTCCGGGAAGCGGATCTTGGTGACGCCCATCTCCCGTTGCAGGAAATCGATCACCTTGCACGCTTCTTCCGATTCGGCGGCCCATTCGATGCCCGCATAGATGTCTTCCGAGTTTTCGCGGAAAACGACCATGTCGACCCGTTCGGGATGGCGGACGGGGGCGGGGACGCCCGAAAACCACTTGACCGGGCGCTGGCAGACATAGAGATCCAGCTCCTGCCGCAGCGTGACGTTGAGGCTGCGGCGGCCGCCGCCGACCGGCGTGGTCAGCGGCCCCTTGATGGCGACGCAATATTCGTCGATCGCCCGCAGCGTTTCGTCGGGCAGCCAGGTGTCGGCCCCGTAAATGGCGTTCGCCTTTTCTCCGGCATAAAGCTCCATCCACTGGATCCGGCGTTGGCCGCCGTACGCCTTGGCCACCGCCGCATCGACAATCTTGCGCATCGCGGCGGTGATTTCCGGGCCGACGCCGTCGCCCTCGATGAAGGGGATGATGGGCTGGTCGGGCACGTCGAGGTGGCCGTATTCGAGCATGGAAATCTTGCCGCCTTGGGCCGGAATCCTGATTTGGTCGTAACGCATGCTAACCTCCGTTCACTCCCCGGAAACGCGGGTCAAAAAAGAACCGCCTGCGGGGGCGGTTCGTCCGTTTTGTCCTGCGCCGGGCCTAGTGCCCTTCGTCGATGACCTTGCCGGATTCGATTTCGGCGATGATCTTCGCATAGCCTTCGTTCAGCGGGCAGCCGCACTTGTGACCGCCTTCGACAGTGGCGTGCAGGCGGGCCTGTTCAATGTGCCATTTGGCGACTTTCAGGTGTTGGTCAACGTTCATGGTTCTCCTTGTCGGGTTGAATTAGTACCGATTGCGTATAACTTACACGGCCCGCCGTTCCGGGCAATCTGAAAATATTAAATAATCACTCATGTTTTGCGGCCGCCGCGCCGTTTGGGCCGTTCCGCTTTTTGTTTGACTTGCCCCCGGCGAGCCCCTACACACACCGGGCTATGTTATACGACGTACCAGTACAGCTCGGCGACCGTTCCTATTCCATCCATCTCGGGGCGGGCGTTTTGGACCAGCTCGGCCCGCGCTGCGCCGCCGCCGGCCTGAAGGGGAAATGCCTCGTCGTGACCGACGAAAACGTGGGGCCCCACCATGCCGGACCGGCGATCCGCTCCCTGGAAAGGGCCGGGTTCAAGGTTGCGCTCGCCACCCTGCCGGCCGGCGAGCAGACCAAGTGCGGCGAGCAGCTCTTCGCGCTCTACAGCGAATGCATCAAGGCCGGCCTCGACCGCAAATCGTTCCTCGTGGCGCTCGGCGGCGGCGTGATTGGCGACCTCGCCGGCTTTGTGGCCGCCACCTATCTAAGGGGTATTCCGTTTGTCCAGGTGCCGACCACCCTGCTGGCGATGGTCGATAGCTCCGTCGGCGGCAAGACCGGCATCAACCTGCCCGAAGGCAAAAACCTCGTCGGCGCCTTCTACCAGCCGCAACTGGTGCTGGCTGACCTCAAGGTTCTCGAAACCCTGCCCCCGCGCGAATACCGCGCCGGACTGGCCGAAATCGTCAAGTACGGCATCATCTACGACGCCCCGTTTTTTGAACTCCTCGAAGCCCACGTGGATGGGCTGGCGAATAGCGCCAACGTCGAACTGCTGGCCAAGCTGGTCGGACGCAGCTGCGAGATCAAGGCCGAGGTCGTTTCGCAGGACGAACACGAAAACGGGCTGCGCGCCATCTTGAATTTTGGCCACACCGTCGGCCACGCCGTCGAAAAGGTGGCGGGCTACGGCGAATTCCTCCACGGCGAAGCCGTCGCCATCGGCTCGGTCTTCGCCGCCCGCGCCTCCGTCGCCCGCACCGGGCTGCCGCAGGCCGACTGC
>JBGSLE010000037.1:0-4754 GCA_041740875.1 Pontiella sp.
GTGTGGCGGAAGTCCTCGAACGGAAGGACGGAACTGGTTGCCGCAGGCACCGAAGTGACACCTTTGGCTCCGACCGTCTGCGCCCCTGCCGGCAGCGCGAAGGCCGCACCCAGCGCAAGGCTGAGGACGGCGAGTTTTGCAGTGATATTCATCGTAGGTTCCTTTCCTTTCGTTTACTCGTCGCTTCGGCAACCGAAGCGGATTGTGCATGGGGGTCGTCCATAAGGCCACCATCGCTAAGCTAATGATGGAACTCCCGGATGCCATGGCGTGTCAAGCGGCGTTTGGACGGCTTGCCGCGCAAATGAGGCCAGGAGGGCCGTGTAAGGGATCAGTCTCGTTTTCATTTTCTCCTTCGGCGTCAACGGTCTCGTCTATGACGCGGGCCGGTCTGGCAGCAGGCCGGCCCGCGGGATTCAAAAACGAATCAGGTTTACTTCACCTCGACGGTCACCTTCGGGATGCGGCCGGTGAAGCGCGATTTGGCTTCGGCCCCGATGGATTCGACCTCATCCGTGCAAGGCGCACACCGCAAAAAGAGGAACTGGCAGACCGTATCCACCCCTGCACGCGTGTCCGCTCGCTACTCGCTTTGCAGCCGCTTCTGCCCTTCCACGACTTTGTGCCAGCCATAGGTGAAGGAGAGGCGGAATCCGTCCATCCGCAGGTCTTGGTCGTCGCTGTCGTTGATGGTCGACATGTAGCCGGCGGTCAGCGAGAGGCTGTCGTTGATCTGGTAGCCGAATGTGAGTCCCAGGCCTAGGTTGCTGAGCGCATCGCCTTCCACCCCGTTGACGCTCGACTCGCCGCCGTTCATCGAGGTCGCGTCGAGCGAACCCCACATGTGTTCCGTAAAGTCGCGGGTCAGATGCCCTTCCAGCTGGAACATGGGATCGGTGCTGAGCGTCTGGCCTCCCACATAGTCGTCGTTGTCGCTGAAGAGCCAGACCGAGGGCAGCAGTTCGAGGGTGGTGCGCCGTCCGGGCACCCACGGGCCGAGCTGCCAAACGATGGGCGCGCCCACCCGGCCATACCAGCGGTTTTGGCCGATGTTCAGCGCCTGGTCGCTGTCGTATTCGCCGATCGGGAAGGCGAGATCCATCATGACGTCGAGCGAGAAACCGGGCTCGTAGCGCAGCAGGTCGGGAATGCCCTTGATCGCCTTGGGGCCAATCAGGTTGATGCCCAACTCCACCATCGGGTCGCCGTACCCGCTGGTGTCTTCGAGCACGGTTGTGGCACCTGCTGCAACGCTGGAAATGCGGCCCATCGGTTGAAGCAGCGCCACGGTCGCCGTGCGGTCGAACAGGGGCAGCATTTTCGCGTATCCCGCAATCAGGACTTCCGCGTCGATGCTGGCCTGGGGCGAGATCACGTATGCCGGGTCGAGGGGATTGACGTTGCCGCTGAGGGATTGGTAGATCAGCGGCACGGCGTTGGCGCCGGCCAGGCTTTTCAAGTAGAAGCGCGGCGGCACCTGGGCTTGGGCGAGCATCGGGCAGGCCAGCGCCAGCGCGATGGCGGCGAGGCGGAGCCCATGCAAGGTGGACGATAGAGGTTTGGATGCGACGGTTTGTCTTGTCGGTTTCATGATGGTTGGACTCCTGGATTATTGCTTCGGCTCGGCGAGCATGTCGGCCGGGGGGATAAACTGCTTTTGGGAGATCAGCGGGGGGAAGCCGGGAACGACCGGGTAACGTTCCGGCATGGCTTTCTCCATGCCTTCCCACAGGACGCGGCTGGGCAGGATCACTTCGTTGGCAGCGGCATAGTCGTCCCAGAGCGCCAGGAGTGCCGTCACCTTTTCAGGATTCTTTTCGGCCAGGTCGTGGCGTTCCGCCACGTCGTCGGCCAGGTTGAACAGCTCCCATTGCTCGGTGCCGTAGGGCTTGTATTGCCAGCGCAACTTCCAGTCGCCCTGCCGGACGGCGCGGTTGCCGAACATTTCCCACGCCATGTAATCCGATTCGGAGCGCGGCGATTCCTCTTTCCCGGCCAGCAGATTGACCCACGACTTGCCGATCAGCGGCGGCGCCTTTTCGCCGTTGATGGTCTCGGGGTATTTGGCGCCCGCCACTTCGAGCAGGGTCGGCATGATGTCCGCCACGTGCATCACGCCGCGGTTGATGCTGCCCGGCTCGCGCTTGACGACCGGGCCGCTGACGATCAACGCGTTACGGATGCCGCCCTCGGCCATGTTGCCTTTATACTGGCTGAACGGCGTCATCGAAACCTGCGCCCACATCGGGCCGTAGCCGACATAGGAATGCGGATCGCCCCAGGCGTTCGGGTGCGTTTGCGACCACTGGACCGAGGCGTAGAGGTAGTTGGCCGTTCCGGGCGTGCCGGCGATCATCTTGAAGAGGTCCGCCCCTTCCGCGCCGTTGTCGCCAAACACGAGGAAGATCGTGTTGTCGTATTCGCCGATCTCCTTCAAGTAATCAATCAAGCGCCCGACGTGGAAGTCCATGTTTTCCACCATGCCCGCGTACAATTCCATCTTCTTGCCGAGAATGGCTTTTGCAGCGGGCGCCAGCAGGGTGGGATCGGGCACAAACCACATGCGTTCGGACAATTCCGATTTTTCGGGAACGATGCCCATTTCGATCTGGCGCTGGAGTCGCTCGGCGCGCACCGCGTCCCAGCCCTTGTCGTATTCGCCCACGTGGCGGTTGCGCCAGTCGCGCGGGAGGTGGTACGGATCGTGTGGCGCCTGGTGCGAAACATAGGCGAAGAAGGGCTTGCCGTCTTTCCGCCCCTCCTCAATGAAGCTGATGACCTTGTCGGTGTAGGTCTTGGTGGCGTAGTAGTCCTTGGGCAGCTTGGTCAGGTATTTTCCGTCCTCGGTGAAGGTGGAAAGCTTGCAGGTGGCCGTGAAGTTGAGCATGTCCCAATAGCTGCCCGCGCCATCGAGCAAGGCGAAGTCGCGCTCGAATCCGCGTGCGGCGGGGATCAGGTCGGGCTTTTTGCCCATGTGCCATTTTCCGACCATGTAGGTGTGGTAGCCGCTCTCCTTGAGCAGTTGCGGCAGGGTGGTCACACGGGTGTTGAGGAACCCTTCGTAGCCGGGTTTGCCCATCTGGTTCGGGGCGGTCCACTCATCCATGTTGCCGAGGCCGTTGCGGTGCGTATCCGTGCCGCTGAGCAGCATGGAGCGCGTGGGTGAACAACTGGCGTGGGTGTAGAACTGGGTGAAGCGCACCCCGTCCTTGGCGATCGCATCCAGGTTCGGGGTCTGGATTTCGCCGCCGAACGAGCCCAGGTCCGAAAAACCCAGGTCGTCGCCGAGAATGATGACGATGTTTGGCCGTTTGGCGGTATCGGCCGCTTGGCTGACGGATGGTACCACAAGGGCGGCGACCATGCCCCCGAGAGCCAGCGCGTAGTGCAGGTTTATTTTCATGATGATCTCCTTTAATGAATCAATTGAACGAGCCATCCGCAGGGATGGCTCACGATGTTCTGATATCAATGTTATTTCGGGAACAGGAACGTCAGCTGAACCCGATAGCCCCAACCTTCCTGGGCATTATCCGGCGATTCAACCCAATATTTTGCGCCCACGGCCAGCTGCATGATCTGCGGGCCGATCTTGAGCATCTGCGCCACCTGGGGAATGACCGGCACCGACCATTGCTCGGTTTCCCAGTTGTAGGTGGATTCCGAAACGATACCGATCGTTGTGTATGTTTTGGTGGTGAGGCTCAGGAAGGGCTGCAGGAAGGTGGCGTTGATATCGGCCCGGCTGTCGTCACCGGCCACCGACCAGATATGGTTGGCCAACAAGCCGAACGTCCACGCCCCCTTTTGCTTCAATGCCACGCCCGTCGGCCCGAGCCCCCACTTTTCGCCACCGAGCGCCTCATCCGTTGTCGTCGGCAGCAATTCGACCGGTCCCGCGCCCCAGATCCAGCCGCTGGCCGTCGGCTGGGCCGGCGAGAAAAACTGGCTGGCCACAATGTCACCGAGGCCCGATTTGTTCATCGCGGAAACAGGGAAATCCTGCTTATCGATGAGCGGTACGATGGTACGCGTGATCAGGTTCCACTCTTCATTGATGGCAAACGGGATGACCGGCTGGACGTTAATGCTGCTGACCGAAGCGCCGTCGTTCGCCCCGCCATACTCGTCGTAGTTGAACTGCACCGGCACGCTGATCAGCGATGCAACCGGGTTGGCCAGTTTCTTGGCCAGTTCCGCCGCCTTGTCCGCATCTGACATTTCCGCTGCTTCCTGCGCCCGGACCGTCGCCGCCGCGGCCAAGGCAAGTGTCATCGAAACCATCATCCATCTGTTTTTCATTTTCATTTTCTCCTTTGGTTTAGTTTAAACAATCCTCCGCCGCGGTGCCGGGATGGCATCGCGGCGGGGCATCCCATCATCTCTCTTGTTCCGGTCATGCAGGCCGCTCCCGAAAGGGCGGCCCGCATGGGTTGGTTACTTTACCTCGACGGTCACCTTCGGGATGTGACCGGTGAAGCGCGACTTGGCTTCGGCCCCGATAGCTTCGACCACGGGCGTGCCGAGGTCGATGCCCACGTCGGTGGTCTCGTCGGCGGAGAATATCCCGCCCTGGGTGTGTTCGATCCGTCCCTCGGCCACCTTTTCGCCATCCACGAACAGCGTGCCCAAACCGCCCTTGCCCGGTCCGCCGCCGTCGTAGGCGAAGTCGAGGCGCAGCGTGTGCTTGCCGGCGGCGAGCGGCTGGGTGCCCGCAATCGTCGTGCGCTGCAAGCCGAGGAAGTTGTAGTCAT
>JBGSLE010000038.1:0-4052 GCA_041740875.1 Pontiella sp.
CGATCTCCGCTTCCGCCTGTGCAATCTGGAAGACGGCAGCGAAGAGGAGTTTTCGATCAGGGAATTCCACAAGAAGGTCAAGCTGTTCGGGTTCATCGCGGGCTACCAGAAACGGACCTACAAGGCGGAAGACCCCGTAAACGTCAAGGCCGCCGAACTGATGGGCAGGCTGCACGACGCCCTGAAGGCGAGCGGATACGAGGGGCACGGATTGGAAGTCTATCTGGTCCGCCTGCTCTTCTGCCTGTTTGCCGACGACACGGGCATTTTCGAAAAGGACACCTTCCGCGAATACCTCGAACTGCGCACGGCGGAGGACGGCAGCAACCTCGGTTCCACGCTCGCCCAGTTTTTCCAGACGCTCAACACCCCGCGTGAACGGCGGCACTCGACGTTGGACGAACACCTGGCCCAGTTCCAATACGTCAACGGCAAGCTGTTCGAGGAAAATTTGCCGATTGCGTCGTTCAACGCCGCCATGCGCGAAACCCTGCTCGAATGCTGCGCCCTCGACTGGGGCAAGATTTCCCCGGCCATTTTCGGTTCCATGTTCCAGTCCGTCATGAGCCCCGAGCAGCGCCGCAACCTCGGCGCGCACTACACCTCCGAAAAGAACATCCTCAAGCTGGTCAAGCCGCTCTTCCTCGACGAACTCCACGCCGAATTCCAGAAGTGCAAGGGCAGCAAGGTGAAGCTGGTGGAGTTCCATAAGAAGCTTTCCAAGCTCAAGTTCCTCGACCCCGCTTGCGGCTGCGGCAACTTCCTGGTCATCACCTACCGCGAACTGCGCCTGCTCGAAATCGAAATCCTGCGCGAACTCTACAAGGACGGCCAAGGCGTGCTCGACATCTCCGACATCATGTGGATCGACGTCGACCAGTTCTACGGCATCGAATACGACGAATGGCCCGCCCGCATCGCCGAAGTCGCCCTATGGCTGATGGACCACCAGATGAACATGCTCGTATCCGAAGAGTTCGGGCAATACTTCGTCCGCCTGCCGCTCAGGAAATCCGCCGCCATCGTCCACGGGAACGCCCTGCGCATCGACTGGAACCACCTCATCGCGGGAAGCTATATCGATCTCCGCGCCGACCAGCTCAATGTATTGAAGGTGAACGAAGCGGTACCCTACTACCAAACCATCAACGTTGCCGCGAAACACGTAAAGATACTCGACCAGGAAGAGATCGAAGCCATGCAGCGCAAGCAGCGCGAAAAGTTCGACTATATCCTCGGGAATCCGCCATTTGCTGGGCATCACTACCAGAATGCCGAGCAAAAGGACGACATGCGAAAGGTCTTCGCCAAGGTCAACGGCGCCGGCGTACTGGATTATGTCTCCGCTTGGTACATGAAGGCGGCGGAATACATGCAGGAAACGTCAACGGTTGTTGGCTTTGTTTCCACCAATTCCATTTCCCAGGGCGAGCAGGTCGGCCTGTTGTGGAATGCGCTTTTTTCGAAATTCAAGGTCAAGATCCACTTTGCCCACCGCACGTTTTCCTGGACGAGCGAGGCGCGCGGAAAAGCCGCCGTCCACGTCGTTATCATCGGCTTTGCGGCCTTCGATAAAAAGGAAAAGCGCATCTTCGACTATGAAGACATCAAGGGCGAGCCTCTGGAAAAATCCGCCAAGAACATCAATCCCTATTTGGTCGATGCCGGCGACATCGTCATCACCAATCGAAGCCAGCCGATTGCCCCTGTTCCACGGATGGTTTGGGGCAACAAACCCACGGACGGCGGTCATTTCATTTTCGATGACGTAGCCGACAAGAACGCATTCTTGGCGATGGAGCCACGAGCCGAAGAATGGATACGCCCATTTATAAGTGGAAAGGATTTCCTTCACAACAAAACGCGCTATTGCCTCTGGTTGAAAGACATCACACCCGCCCAGCTTCACGGGCTCCCCGAAGTAATGAAACGTGTGGCAGGTGTCCGGGAAATGCGATTGGCGAGCAAGGCCGCGGCCACCCGGAACAAGGCGTTGATGCCAACGCTTTTCGCCCAGGTTTCCCAGCCGGAAGGCCGTTTCCTGGCGGTACCCGAGGTTTCATCCGAACGGCGGGCCTACATACCGATTGCCTACCTTTCGCCCGACATCATTGTAAGCAATACTATTCAAATCGTGCCGGATGCGAACGTGTACGAATTTGGAATGCTGACCTCAACCATGCACATGACGTGGGTTAAATATGTTTGCGGGCGGTTGAAGAGCGATTACCGCTACTCAAACACCATCGTCTACAACAACTATCCGTGGCCAATGGATGCGAGCGACAAGAACCGCGCCGCCGTGGAAGCCGCCGCGCAAACGGTGCTCGATGCCCGCGCCGGTTTCCCGGACAGCTCCCTTGCCGACCTCTACGACCCGCTCGCCATGCCGCCCGCGCTGGCCAAGGCGCACCAAACCCTCGACCGCGCCGTCGATCTCTGCTACCGCCCGCAACCCTTCCCGAACGAAACCGCCCGCATCGAATTCCTCTTCGACCTCTACGCCCAGTACACCGAAGGCCTCTTGAAGCAGGGGAAGAAAAGGAAGAAATAGCGGGTGATGTTGAAGATGCGGTCGTTTTCCTTGACCGCACCAGGGGACGGGGAGGCAGGCCGCGCTCGCGCCGTCCGTTTGAATGGCCCCTATTCAAAAACGAAGCGGTAGCCGAGCCCGAGTTCGTCGCGCATGGCGACCATGTCTTTTTGCAGCGCCGCGTTGATGGGAACGCCGCTATCCTTGCGTTCGAGCCAGGCAAGGTGCTCCTTTTCGCCGCAGGTGTAGATCCGCTCCGCGCCGGGAGCCTTTTCCGATGCGCGCAGGGCGCGGAGGATGTCGCCGGTGGTTTTGCGGAACGCGGCGGGTTCGCAGAAACATTGGATGTCGATGGCAATGAAGAAGTGGCCGAGCTGGTAGGGCTTGGGGTCGCCGGCGGCGTCGCGGTCGGTGAGCTGCTGGAGGAACGCCCCTTGCTGGAGGGCGGCGGAGAGGACTTCGACGACGGTGGCGAAGCCGTAGCCCTTGTACCCGCCGGTTTTTTCGCCAATGCCGCCGATGGGGGTGAGGGCGGCTTCGCCCTTGACCAGATCCTCGAGGATCTGCCGGGAGTCGGTCTTGCTTTTCCCGTCGCGGCCGATGATGAGCCCTTCCGGACATTCCCGGCCTTCGCGGGCGTATTGCTCGATCTTGCCGCGCTGGATGACGGAGGTGGCGTAGTCGTTGACGAAGTCGAACGGCTCGTCGCTCGGGAAGCCGAAGACGAGGGGATTGGTGCCGAGCATGTTTTCGACGCCGAAGGTGGGGGCGATGGAGGGGCGGGCGTTGGTGCCGGAGACGCCGATCATGTTTTCCTTGCAGGCCATGAGGGGGTAGTAGCCGGCGATGCCGTAATGGGTGGAGTTGCGCGCAACGACCATGCCCATGCCGTGCTTCCGGGCCTTTTCGATGGCCATCTGCATGCAGCGCTTGGCGATGACCATGCCCATGCCGTGATGGCCGTCGACGACCGCCGTGGCGAGGTGGTCGCGTACGATTTCGAGTTTGGTGACGGGTTGCTGGATCTTCTGGTGGACGATGCGGTCGTAGTAGATCGGCTTGAGCCGGCCGATGCCGTGCGAGTCGATGCCGCGCTTGTCGGAGGCGATGAGGACGTCGGCGCAGGTTTTCGCGTCGGCTGCCGGGACGCCGATGCCCTTGAAGACATCGACCATGAACTTTTCCATGAGCTCGAAGGGGATATGGTGCGGCATGGGCGTTTCTCCTTTGGGGGTTGAGTTCAGGCGTAGACGGATACCACTTCCTCGAGCACTTTTTCAAGTTCCCGCATGGTGGCGCGCATTTCATAGCGGGTTTTGACCATCTCCTTGGCGGCGCGCCCCATGTTGGCGGCGAGCTGCGCGTCGTTGAGCAGCCAGTCGATCGATTCGGCGAAGAGTTCGGGGTTGTCGGCCACGAAGCAGTTGACGCCGTTTTGGGCGGGAATACCGGCCGCGCCGAGCGAGGTGGTGACGACGGGCAGGCCGGTGGCCATCGCTTCGAGCACCTTGATGCGCAG
>JBGSLE010000039.1:0-3783 GCA_041740875.1 Pontiella sp.
CGACCGCAACGAGCCCGCTGGCCGAAAGATGGCCGAGGTCGGCGCCGTTGGCCGGATTTCCGCCCAGCGCAAACTCCGCGAGGTTTTTGAGGAGGTCGCCGTCGGGGTCGCCCGTGGCGTCGGCGGCGCTGCCGGGGTTGAGGCCATAGCTGGATTCCCAAAGGTCGAACATGGCGTCGCCGTCAGAGTCGATGACCGGATCGGAAAGGTATTCGTGGAAGCCGATGGTCGGTCGCCCGGCGGGGGCGACGGGGTAGCCAAAAAAGTCGCGCCCGCCGTTGCCGGAAACCACGAAGCCATTGGAGATGGCGGAGGAACCAAACTTGACCTTGAAATCGGGGGCATCCACGCCCGCCGGATTGACAAATTTTGGGTCGCCGGTGATTGGGAAAATGTCAGCGGAACAAGGCGCGATGTTGCCGGAATAGAGGTTGCGCTCCACGGTGTTGCCGCTAACGGACATCTTGTTGGCCTGGTTGTAGCCCGAAGCCGAACCGGCGGCATGGAAGAGGTTGTTGCGAATCTTGCAGTTGATCGGCCAGGCCCCGCCCCAGTTGTTGTAGGAGATCGCCTTGTAGACCGGCCGGTTGAGCGTGATGACCGTGTTGTTGTAGACCTGCGCGCCATCGACGCTGCCGGTAATGAAGATGCCTGCGCCGTTGGGCGTGTTACGCCAACCGACATCGACGCCGATGTTGTAGCGGGCGATGGCCCCCTCCTGGAAGGCCCCTGCATTCTCGGAATTGACCAGCAGCTCGATCAGGCCGCCTTCCACGTCGTAGCCATAGTTGTACTGCATCACGGTGCCGATGCAGTTGTAGTCGAAGTGGCAGACATAGCCATCCGCCGAGGAATTGCGCAGGTGCTTGAAAATGTTGAACTGCACCAGGGTGCCGTCGGTGCCGAACGGCCAGAACGCGCTGCCATGCACGGTGGTGTCCATCGTGTTGTACTGGATCAGCGCATCCTTGGTGCCGCGGATCTGGAGCAGGTTGCGGTAGCAGTTGGTGCCGTAGTTGTGCTGGAAGACCAGCCCGACGGTGGGGAAATAGTTGGTGTAGCCGCGGATCTTCACGTCCGTGATGTCCAGGCAGGTGTCGATGAACTGCACGGCCCGTCCGTCGATGTCGGCAAAGGTGCAGCCTTCAACCAGGATGTCGTTCCAGCGCGACGGCACGGCGGCATCGTCGTTGGTGGCGGTATTGCCCACGATGCACCGCGACTCGTGGTCGTTGTCGGGATCGACCGATCCGTTTGCGCCCTGGATCGCAAAGAAGTCCAGGCCGATGAAGCGCAGGTGGCGCAGGTCGCCCGCCCCTTCCGGCGGCACTAGGTTGATGCCATAGCGCTGCTTGATCGCCGTATTGTTGGTGTTGAAGTTCGTAAACTTAAGATCCCGGAACTCGATCCCTTCGTTATCGGCCAGCAGGAATATCTCCTTTTGGTTCCAAACCCCGTTGAGCAGCGGTTTTTCCCCGGTTCCGTAGGCGGCTACGACGATCGGTTCGTGCGCGGTGCCGCTGCCGGCCAGCGTGCAGGCGCCGGGAAAGGTTTCGCCGCGCTTGAAGAGGATGTGCGCACCGGGGCCAAAGACGCGCCCCTCCAGCGCCGCGACCGTTTTCCAGGGACTCGACGGGCTTAGCCCGCTGTGGGCATTGTTACCGGAACTGGAGAGGTAGACTGGCTGCATGATGACGCCGGCCAGGCCCGGCGAGGTGGCATCGGATTCCGCGAGCACCAGGTTGTCGACGGCGAACATGTCGTTTTTCACCGCATACGCGTTGGGGAGCTTGTTTTCGTTTTCCAGGTCGGCATCCTCGCTGCGCACAAAGACGACCCCGATATGGTTCGAGGCGCTGACGTGCGCATCGATCAGCTCCAGCGCGGAAACCGACAGCGAAAAGGCGCTGGTCGCTCCCACCGCCGGATTGCCGGGATTTACATGCAGGTGCTTGACGTGCTGGACGAAGCCGGTCGGGGCGAATTCGGAAAGATAGGCGTGGAACCCTAGGTGGTTACCGGCGCTGTCGCCCACCTTTTCCCAGACGCCGGAAAACACGTAGTCGCGCCGTATGTTCCAAGTGGCGGGCAGGACATGGCGCACCTCGACGTTGTCCGCCCGCCAGCCGAGCTGGAGCGCGGATACCAGGTTGGAGCCATTGACGATCACGACGGAGCCGCCTGCGGGTTCCCCGCTCCAGCCCTCCGCCTGCCATTCGGTGGCGCCGCCCATGTGCCACTCGCCGAGCGGCAACAGGCCGACGATGTTCGACGGATTCGATACCGCCGAAAAATCCTCGGTCATAAGATGGCCCGCCCACAAGGAAGGCACGCATAGGAGCGTGCAGGCCCCGGCTAGAATACGGTGGTTCATTTTTTCTTCTTTGGTTTCCATTCTGAACTAAACGCAGGCTCGGGAACGCTGCTTTCCCATTTCCGGTATTCATTCTTCATGCGTTCCGCCACCTCCGGCATGCGGCCGATCAGGTTTTCCTTTTCGCCCGGGTCCCGTTCGACGTCGAACAGCCACGCTTCGTTCGATGAGCGGTTTTCGACCCACTTGAAGTTGCCGGAGCGCAAGGCGCAGCTTTTCATGTCGCCGCGTCGCCAGAAAAAGTCGCGCGCGGCCAAGGTGCGGCCGGTGCCGTCGAGGTAGGGCAGCAAATCGATGCCGTTGGTTTTCACCGGCTGGCGCACGCCGGCGGCGTTGGCGAAGGTTGGCAGCAGGTCGAGGCTGATGACCGGTTCGGCGATCTCCTGGCCGGCGGGGATCCGGGCCGGCCATTGCATCAGGAACGGCACGCGCACGCCGCCTTCCCACAGCGACCCCTTGTCGCCCTTCAGCATGCCGTTGTTCGAGGAGTTGTGCTGGGTGGGCCCGCCGTTGTCGCTCATGAAGACGATGATCGTGTTATCGCGCATGCCGTTGCGTTCAAGGCAATCGAGCACCCGGCCCACCCCCTCGTCGAGCGAGGCCATCATCCCGGCGTAGATCCGGCGGTTTTCATTGTTGATGCCTGGAAACCGCTCGGCATAGCCCGGCTTGGCGTGCATCGGGCCGTGCGGCGCGGTGTAGCAGAGATACATGAAAAACGGCTGGCCGGGGTTTTGCCGGGCGTGGCCGCCGATGTAGCCGACCGCGCCGTCGGTCAGGCGGTCGGTTAGGTAGGAGCCGGGGGGATCGATCTCCACCACGCCGTTGCGCTCGATCGCCTTCCCGGTTTTGACGAGCTCTTTCGCATCGTCGGCGAAGTAGGAGCGCGAACCGCTGAGCAACCCGTAGAATTCGTCGAACCCGCGCTGGTTCGGATGGAACTGCGGCTTGTAGCCGAGGTGCCATTTGACGATGCCGAAGGTTTTGTAGCCTGCGCCCTTGAGATGGTCGGCCATGGTCGGCAGGCTGGCGTCCAGTCCATGCTCGGTATTTTCGGGCAAATTGCTCTCGAAGGCGATGCCGATGCGGCCGCTCAGGATGCCCGCGCGCGACGGCGCGCAGACGGAGTTGCTGACATAACCCTGCTTGAAGCGGACGCCGTTCTTCGCGATCGAATCGATGTTCGGCGTCTGGAATTGCGTACAGCCCTGGATGCTCAAATCCGCATAGCCGAGGTCGTCGGCCAGGATCAGCAGGATATTGGGGGGAGCGGAATTGCCGGCAACTGCAAGGCCAACCAAACCGGCTACCACCGGCAGAACGAGACGATTCATAGATTTGCTCCTTGGTGTCATAAGAAGGCTCGGCCTGGTCCGATCGCGTCGCCGCGCGCGGTCAGCAAGCCCATC
>JBGSLE010000040.1:0-2467 GCA_041740875.1 Pontiella sp.
AGGTTCGGCGTGGCGACATCCGTGTTGCCGTAGCAACTGAGCGCGGTCCAGCCCATGTCGTCGGCGAGGATGAAGAGAATGTTGGGGCGGGCGGGCGGTTTCGCGTCGGCCATGCACGCCGCGCCGACCGACAAGGCCAACCACTGCGCGGCGATTTTTTGGAAAGGATGCCGACCTGTTTTTCTCACTGGCGTCTCCGTTTCGTTTGTCCGCTTCAAAGCACCTGCAGCCGGAAAAATCCCTCGCTGTTTGTCTCCTGACCTGTTGATACATCAACCCCGACCGTGCTGTTGCTGCTCCGCACAAGAACGGGTGCGCCGAACTCCTCCCATGCCATCAGGTTGGTCGAGGAGAGCATCTGGTAGCGGACATCCTTTTTTGCCGGCCAGTTGACGCGCAGTGCGGAATCCAGGGACAAATCAAGCCGATCGGCGGAATCGGCCGGGCTGGTGCCGGCCTGGAATTCCTGGAGATCGGTCATGCCGTCGCCGTCATAGTCGGCGTCCGGGGAAATGCCCAAACCCGCCGTGCCTGGCGGATAGCTGTTTTCCCAGGCGTCGGGCAGGCCGTCTTCGTCGGCATCCAGCCCGCTGGCGGCGATCAAGGCATTGCCCAGATCCTGCCCGATCCGTAGCAGCGAGGATGAGAGGTAGTGAACCCCGCCTTCGGCAAACCCGGCCGCCGTGAGATAGTTGGTTCCAATCGTTTCGGTGGCGACGACCCGGGGGTCGGCATCGGCAACGGCCTGCTGCGCGGCGCGGATGATGTCATAATTGGCGCTGGTGCTCTGGTTCGGCGAAAGCTTGGAGAGCACAAAGACCAGGTTGCTGCCGTAGGTCGCGCGGACATCCTGGATGAAGGTGGCCAGGTTGGCCTGGTATTCGGCGGCATGGCTTCCAGAGTCGGATTCGCCCTGCACCCAGCCCATGCCGAGGATTTCGATCCCATGGTCCGGATATCGGTTCCGCAACGCGACCAGCCCCTTTTGCACGGTGGTTTGGAAGGCCTGGTATAGGGGGCCGTCGGACGCGCTGCCGGCGGTTCCGTCCGGCAGCCATTGGGAATAGAGGTTGGAGCCGCCGACCGCATGTTTGATGACCGCCACCTTTGCATTCGGAAAGTGGATCTGGTCGCGCACGGTCCGGCCCATGCTCAGTTCCGGCCCGAAGCGGCTGACCGGGGCGTTCGTTATTGCCGGATATTGCGGGATTCCGGCATTGATGCGGGAATTGGCCGATCCGGACTGGAGGTTCGTGAGCGTGTGGAGCGGAAGAACCATTTCGACCCCGGTGAACAGGTCGACATCCGCCTGCGGTTCTGCCAGCGGGCTGCCGATGTCCAGCAGGTACTGGCGGTATCCCCAGCCCAGCGCATTCGACTGCCCGCCGAACAGGATGACGTAGATGGTTTTGTGCAGCAGCGGCATGTTGGTCGCCGTCACCGGCGGCGGCGGACCGGCGTATGCCCCGAGGCCGTCCCAATCCGCGTAGGTTTCCGTTCCGCTGACCCGCGTGAACGAGTCCGTCTGCGGTTCGTACTGGTAGACGCCGGGATCGCCGTCGATGGCGGTCTTGACGAACAGGTAGCGGTCGTTGTCGACGGCGACATCGCTCCACCGGTCGGAGGAAAACGTTTGTGCCGGGAACAGATGCGCCGCCGCGCCGTTCTCCGGATCTGTCGGATCGGCGAAGCGGTAGAGCCCAGGGCCGGACATGGCGGTTCCGTCGTACAAGCCGTAGTAGAACGGATCGTTGTAGGCGATGCCGTGCCAGTTGGTGAACATGTACACGGTGCCGGAATCCAGGTTGCTGCTGACCAAGGAAAGCGTTGTGGTGTCATACAGTCCCGGACCGCTGCGTGTGGTTGCCCGGAAAAACGAGTAGGCCGTGGTTCCGTCATACGCCAGTTTTGTCCAGTTCGGGTAGGGGAAAGGCGCCGTCCCGATGCGCGTGGCGCTGCCGGCGGCATCGGCCAGGTTCGTAAAGGAATACAACCCGACCGGCATCACGCTGGTGGGTCCGCGGTAGTAGCCCACATAAACCGGAGCCGCCGCATTGGATCCGCCGGCGGCGAGTCCCGCAAAACAAAACAACAGCCCCAATTGACTACGCTTCATAACGCCTCCCCGAAACACGCGGTTCAATGGCGCACTGCTCCATCGACGGATGGTGTTATGCGTCAAAAAGCGCCAAAATGCAACGGTAATAATTATTGCAATTAATTATCGTTTTATTTATTAAGGACAAGGAGGCCCCCTTCAGGCGCGCGGGCCGCAGCCAAAGCGCTGTTCGACCCCCTTGCGCTCCCGTATGAGGCCGATCATGAAAACAACCCGTCCGGCGCTTGCCCTGGTAGCCGGACAACGGAGCAACCCATGGAACTATGTTTCAAAGAGGACTGGAACGAGGCGCAGCGGACGCTGGCGGGCTGGTGGAACCACGCGGTGGAGGGACGCTGGGCGCTGGGC
>JBGSLE010000041.1:0-2662 GCA_041740875.1 Pontiella sp.
TGCCTCGCTCTGGCTAAGCCAGTGGGAAATGTTGGTTCCGCGGTGGATGGTGAATGGCATGATGGAACTCCTTCCGGTTCGTCGACTGGTTCCGCCATTTATAGATGCCGCATGGGATGCATCAACACTTTATTACGAACAGGGCCGACATCGTTCTATCAGTGATACACCCGGTGCGGTTTGGTGGGGCGTGATTTCCATGGCGCATGGATATTCCGATCTCTTTTCGCGCGGGAGTGCCCGGAAAACAAAAACCCGCAAGCGATTGCCTGCGGGTTTTTTAAGGTGGTGGCGAGACCCAGAATTGAACTGGGGACACGCGGATTTTCAATCCGCTGCTCTACCGACTGAGCTATCTCGCCGTGAAAAACAAGGCCGCGAACTATACGGATTAACGTTCCTCCGTCAACCGATTTTATGACCGAAATCGCACCGAAATCTCTCCGCGGCTGAACGGACGCAAAACCAGGTTTTTTCACCCGGGCGGTTTTTCCTTTCCGATCCCGGCTTTTACCGGGAAACATCCCCGGCTACGCATGCAGGAGGATCTTGTCGACCCGGGCGATTTCGAAGACGCGGCGCGGCCTGGGCGACAGGTTGGCGATCGACATCGAAACGCCTTCGTCCTGCGTGGCCTTCTTGAGGGAGATGAGGAATCCCAAACCGGCGCTGTCGATGAAGTCGAGCCGTGCCGCGTCAACCTCGACCGCCTTGAGCATGCCCTGTTCGTGGAGTTCGTGGCGGATGAAACCGGTATCCTTCTCGAAGGACGGCAGGGTTGCCGCCGTCAATTCCATGGGCAGTTCGAGGGTTAGCGCCCCCGCCTGGTAGACCGTGCCGCCGTCGCCGTGGTCGGCGAGGTTCCGCACCAGCGCATCCACGGCCTCGGGGCTCATCGCAATGTTGAAATAGTCGGACAAACGGCAGGTATCCAGCATCCGGCGCACCTTGGGGCGCGGGGCGTAGAGGACGAGGCGCCGGCCCCGCGACCGGCAGATCTTGCCGATCTGGAGCACTGCGCCCAGCTCCAGGCTGTCCAGCCACGGAACGGCATGAATGTCGAGCAGGACGTTGGCCCCGGCGGCGCTGGCCCCGAGCCGTTCCAGGAAAGCCTGCGCGGCGGCCTCGTTGGCCAAGGGAAGGAAGCGCTCCACCACCACGCCCTCGCGGGCCAGCCGGGCCAGGTCCGCCTCCTCCAGCTTTGGACAGGAGACCGGCTTGTCGGCCATGTAGTGGATTTCCATCATCCGCCGGGAGGCGGACCAGAGGAAGCGCAGGTTGGCCAGGTAGCGGCGGAACAGACGTCGGGGGTCGGAGCAGACGCGCCAGCACCATTCGAGATGGATCCGCCGCACCCATTTCGGCGCCCGCCGCTGCTCTCCGGCCAAAAAGTCGAGCGAGGCGCCGACGCCCATGGCCACCGGGACATTCCAGCCGCGCACGTGCATGCTGATGAACTTTTCCTGCTTCGGCGCCCCGAAGGCGACAAAAAGGATATCCGGTCTGGCGCGTTCGATCCGCTTGAGGATGCCGCGGTGGTCCATCTCCAGCAGCGGCGCGAAGGGCGGCGAATAGGTGCCGGCCACCTTCAGGCCGGGGCAGCGCTCCTTGAGGTGGTCCATCGCCCGTTCCGCCACCCCGCCGGCCGCGCCGAGGCCATAGACCGAAAAGCCTTCGCGCGCGGCGCGGGCGGCCAGCATGGGGGTCAAATCGCTGCCCGTCACCCGGCCTTTGAGCCGGGGGCCGAAAAAGGGCGAGAGCGTGACGATGGGGAACCCATCGGGCAGCACGAGGTCGGCCTCGATGAGGATCCGCTGCAGCTCGGGATCGCTCCACGCCTGCGTCACGAAGTCGAGATTGGCGGTCGCGATGTTGGCCGGCCGGCCGGAGCGCACCCGCTCGATGATCCATTCGATGGCCTCCTCGAACGAGACATTGTGGAACGGCACGCCGTAAACCACCAACGGAACCATGGTTGATTCCACCTTTTGCATGGGGTGGAGGCTAGCGGCCGCCGCGCGCACCTTCAAGTTTTTCCTCCTTTGGAAAAACTTCCCAATACTGGAAACCGCGCCCGCAGGCGCCCGGCGGTAATGGCAATCACGGCTTGTGGAGGCATGCCGAATAGGCTAGGTTTCTGGCTCTTTTTGCAAACACGGGAACTGTCATGAATTGGATTTTGAAGAAAATCATCGGCTCGAAGAACGAACGCGACCTCAAGAAGATGCGCCCCCTCATCGACCGGATCAATGCGTTCGACGAGGAATACAAGGCGCTGACCGACGCGCAGCTCCAAGCCAAAACCGCCGAATTCCGCGAACGCTTGAAAAACGGCACCACCCTCGAAGAGGTCGAGCTGGAGGCCTTTGCGGCGGTCAAGAACGCCGCGCGCCGCCTCTGCGGCACCCAGGTCGAGGTCTGCGGCCACATGCTCGACTGGCAGATGGTCCACTTCGACGTGCAGCTCATCGGCGGCCTGGCCATCCACAAGGGGATGATCGCCGAAATGGCCACCGGCGAAGGCAAGACCCTCGTCGCCACCCTGCCGGTCTACCTCAACGCACTCTCCGGCAAGGGCGTCCACGTCATCACCACCTCCGACTACCACGCCCAGCGCGACTCGGAGTGGATGGGCCACCTCTACACATGGCTCGGCCTGACC
>JBGSLE010000042.1:0-8848 GCA_041740875.1 Pontiella sp.
TGCTGATCGACGAGATCAACTTCCAGCTCGCCACAGGCAAGGATCCCTACCAGGCGGTGGTCGACTCCGGCGTCAGCCGCGTCCGGCCCGTCTCGATGGCCGCCGCCACCACCGTGCTCGGCATGGCCCCGCTGCTGGCCGACGCCTTCTTCGTCGCCATGGCCGTCACCATCATGGTGGGACTCACCTTCGCGACCATTCTGACGCTGATCGTCGTGCCCTTGCTCTACGCGATGTTCTTCAAGATCCAGCCGCAGGAGTCCAAATAGCCATGCCCGAACACCCCCTTCTTTTCACACTCGCGTTGCTCGGCCTTTGCACCGCCGGCATCGCGGGCGCGCAGGAGGCTTCGCCATTCCGCTCGGCCGAGGATGGCGCGTTCGACGTCAGTGGTTTCCTCGACGAAGCCTACGGCTTCCTGCCGATGGTGGTTCCCATCACGGAACCCGCCATCGGCTACGGCGCCGCCGTCGGGGTGGGATTCATCGACAAACCCCTCGGCCAGGCCAAGCAGGATTTCGAGCGCCCCAACATCACCATGGTCGGCGGCCTGGGCACCGAAAACGGCACGTGGGGCGTGGCGGCCGGCGACATGCGCCACTGGTTCGGCGGACGGCTGCAAACCCTGGCCGGCGCGGTCTACGCCTCCGTCAACCTCGACTTCTACGGCATCGGCGACAACAGCCTGCTCAACGACGACCCGCTTGAATACAACCTCGAAACCCGCGGCGGCCTGGTGCAGGGAAAATACCGGCTGGCCGATACCCGCCTCTTCGGCGGCCTCGGCTACGCCTTCGCCGCAACCGACGTCTCCTTCGATGCTCCGGCCGGCTCCCCGGGAATCCCCTCCTACACCAGCCGGAGCGATGTCGGCGGCATCACGCCGTCGCTGACCTTCGACACGCGCGACAACATCTTCACCCCGATCAGCGGCACCTATGCCGAGGCGTCGGCCGGACTCTTTGCCAACGCGTTTGGAAGCGACGACGATTTCCAGCGGGCGCGGCTCACCATGCTGCAGTTTGTTCCGCTCCACCCCCGCCTCTTCCTCGGGTTGCGCGGCGAAGGCACGGCGAGTTTCGGCGACACACCGTTCTACCTCAAGCCCTTCATCATGCTGCGCGGCGTGCCCATGATGCGCTACCAAGGCGACGAGGTGGCCTATGCCGAGACCGAACTGCGCTGGCAATGCTGGAAGCGCTACAGCCTGCTCGGATTCGCGGGCGGCGGCGCGGCGTGGAACGATTTCGCGCGCGTCGAAAACAGGCAGTCGGTGCTCTCCGGCGGCTTCGGCTTCCGCTACGAACTCGCCCGCGAGCACGGCATCCACGCCGGCCTCGACATCGCCTTCAGCGACGATGACGCCGCCGTCTACATCCAGGTCGGCAGCGCCTGGGCCCGCCCATGAACCGCTTTCAAACCAACAAAAGGATAACCGCCATGAATACCAGAGCCCATGCCACCCCCGCCGCCCTTCTCGCCCTGCTGCTGTCCGCGAGCGCCAGCCAGGCCCAATACAGCAAGTACGACAGCTGGGAGGAAAACTATACCGTCCAGGCGTTGCTCGGCGCGGTCCAGTTTGAAAACCTAAAGTTCAAAGTCGAAGATAGCGCCACGCCCGAAGAGGTGGACATGGCCCTGCTGCCGCAGCTCGGCGGTGCGTGGTCCACCCTGCCCAAGGACGGACAGTTCCAGGTTGGCCTGGAGGCTTCGTTCCTGCTCGGCTTCCGCTTCGACGACATCAACTACCTTTCCGCTGGCGGCAGCGGCCTCTACGTCAGCCTCTCCACCTCGCTCTGGATGTTCGACATCGCGGGCGGCGCCTACGCGAACCTCTTCCTGGGCGAGGCCAAGCGCCTCCGCCTCTACGTCGGCGGCGGCCCGCTGCTGGTCTTTGCCGACTACGACGCCGAAACGGAATACGACGATCCCCTGCTGGAAGACGAAGACACCGGCGAATCGGCCTTCGGCATCGGCGTCTACGCCCGCACCGGCTTCGAATTCCGCATCCATGAAAAGGGCATGCTCGGCCTCGGCGCGCGCGGCACCTGGTCGGATGTCGACTTTTCCGACGTCGGCGGCGAGTCGGACCTGGTCGGCCTCGCCCTCTTCGCCACCTACACCGCCGGTTTTTAGCACTTCCCGCAGTCGGCAATTCGCTTTTCCGTTTTGTGATCCGAGCACCAATTGACACCAAAACGATCAAAGGTTATTTGCTTCGTAGCAAGCATGGTTTATCGGGTCAATTTTTCTGGCACCGGAATAAAAAGGAGGGGGAATGCAATGAAAAGAATAAAAACAATAATGGTCATGGCAGTTGTGCTGACGATAGGGTCGGCGCATGCCGAATTTATCATACGGTTTGGCTCCTCGTTCGGCATCTACAATGCCGATGGAACCGGAGGGTGCCTGCCCAGCATTGGTGACACGGCAACACTCCAGCTCATCTATGCCGGTGCCAACGGAGTGGCCGACACAGATGGGAACAACCCTCTCGCAATCACTGGTGACGACGAGTTAGTTGGAACCAGCATATTTACTAACAACGGCGGATTATATGAAGATTACGCAGTAGAATATTTTTATGAAGCACCGTATCATCCGTTATACAACACTACTGCATATGTTGTCCCATATAGGGGTAATGGTTTGGTCTATGGCCGGATTTCCACCAGCGCCACTGGGTTGCTGTGCTATTATACCGGGCACATCCAGCAAATGCACAACCTAGATCCTTATTCAGGGATCCCCTTTGTGCCTCAAGAGTATGACCTTGGACAAGGCCTGGACAACCAACGGGTGGTTTGTGTGCCGGAACCGTCCACACTGGGTCTGCTAGGTGTGGCGGCCGTCGGCCTTTATCTTGCCCGCCACAAACAGCGCGGCATTCCCATGTTTGGAACTGTTCGCAACCAAGCATGGAGACGGCCATGAAGAGGTGTTGCTTGGCCTGCCTCTGTGGCCTGACAGGACTGACAACCGTTGTTTTGTCCGAAGGGCTGATTCCCCTCGGCATCGCCGAGAACATCCAATCGGTCACCTCCATCAATGCGTACAACCAAGTGCTGGTTTGGACAGTAACAAACACAGCCTCGACCTACACGCTACCCGGCGAGTTTGACTTGGTGAGCCTGCCGGGCTTCGTGCCGGTGGAGACCAACGGAATCCTTACTTCCCGGTGGGACAGAGTCTATCCAACGGGTTGATACAAACGATACGACGGAGCAATAGTCAATATGTGGGAAAGGAGAACCGAATGAAGACAACTAAAACAATGGTGGCGATGACGATATTGCTTACAACAGCAGTTGCACAAGCCGAGTTCATAATCGACTTCTACTCCTCGTTCGGCATCTTCAATGCCGAAGGAACTGGTGGATGTCTGCCCAATTTCGGAGATACTGCATTGCTCCAACTCATTTACGCCGGCACCAACGGCGTGGCCGATACGGAAGGTAACAATCCAGTTGCGATCAGCGGCGACGACGAGTTGCTGTGGTCCGGCACATACATGAATATTGGAGGCACATTTGAAGACTTTGCTTATGGAGATTACGATATAATTGTCACTGCTTATCGCGGTACGGGATTGGTATATGGACAATTGTCTACTTACTCTAATGGAGTATTAAGCTATTACACCGGTCATATTCAGCAAATGTTCGACAGAAATCCGGCAACTATTTTTACTCCCGATGAATATGATCTAGGGCAGGGGCTCGATAACCAACGGGTCATAACCATACCAGAGCCATCCACATTGGGTCTGATGGGGATAGCGGGAGTCGGGTTGCTGCTTGTCCGCTGCAAACGGCGCGGCACTTCCGTGTTCGGGACTGTTCGCAACCCAGCATGGAGATGTCCATGAAAAGGGGTTACTTGGCCTGCCTGTGTGGCCTGACAGGACTGGCAACCATTGTTTTGTCCGAAGGGCTTATTCCCCTCGGCATCGCCGAGCACATCCAATCGGCCACCTCGATCAATGCGTTCAACCAGGTGCTAACTTGGACAGTAACAAACAGAGCCTCGACCTACACGCTACCCGGCGAGCTTGACCTGGTGAGACTGCCGGGCTTCGTGCCGATAATGACCAACGGCATCCTCACTTTCCGGCGGGATCGGACATGGGGTGCCCGCGGTACGAACGAGTTGACATCGTCTGAACTTGCGGAACGATACAACGAATGGAACTGCGAATTTTTTGTTCCAAACAATTCAACCGCCACCGGGACGTGTATCTATGTTGTGCAGGGAGGCTCTATGCAGACTCAGCAATTTGTCCATACCTATTCCGATACGTGGACGATCACATCCAAAGACTACACCGACAACCAGCTTCGCTACCGACTGGGGGCGATCAACTATGAGGCAGACCAGTTCATCTACACCGAACCGTGGCAGATCTGGAAATACGAGGCGGGTTACGAAGATCAAGGTACATGGTCTACAAATGGCATGCCAATTTGGAAATCTGATGAAGAATATACCAACATCCATCACCCGGATGAGTTGCACGACTATGCCCGCTGGTCGATTACGCCAGTGCTGAATCCGCTGGCGGCAAAGCTACAGACACTTTCCGATCCGGTACACGAGGTCGTTACCTTCCCGTTCGACATGGTCACCGGCAGCAACGTTGTTTTCTTTGGTAGTAATGATTTCGCTTTTGCCGCCAGCGCTGCTGATGCATGGGGGCATTTATGGACCAACGTGCATTACGCATACATTCACACAAAAGGTAATACCCGAGCAGGGGATCCTGCTTACACCCGATCTGGTGTAATCTTCACGATTCCGGAAAACACTCTTGATCTTAACACTGTCTACCACCCCAGAGCATGGATACCTTTTAGCTTTACCAATCAAAGCACAGACGTTGTTTTAGGCGGTAGAAATTTACTAAATATACAAGGGAAATTTATAGCTGCTGCTATCAATGGGGCAGGCGAAACCAACTATATGTGCATTCCTGATGGATATCCCTATGCGGTGTTTCCGGCCATCAATGGGATTGCGGACGAATTTGAAGTCTCCATCATCAGCGTCGATCCCAACCTGGCGACACCGGGAGGAACCAACCAAGGGGCATCATTCAGTAATCGGACAATAGAGGACATGGCGTTGCTGGGGCTGGACTTCGTGAAATATGATCCGCACCGGGCGGTCTATTCCAGAATCGACATGCTATCCAATCCGCCGGTGTTCGAGCGCAACACCAACTGCTATGCGTGGGGCATAGCAGATTTGACCCCGTTCCCCGCCTCGAACAACGAGGGCATGGTCCACACCAAGATCGGCGGGCTGATCACCCGCCAGGATCTGCTGCAGACGGAGCACTGGCATTGCGGGATCGGCACCGAGGTCTATTTCGTGGACAACAGCAATAACCTGATTACCCGCACGGTGGAGTCACTAGGATTCCCGGTGGACGGATACACCTATCCGAGCACCTCACTCGATCTTTGCATTGTCCACCTCGATGAGCCGCTGCCAGCAAGCATCAAGCACTGCAAGGTGTTTCCACCGGACGCGGAAAAATATCTTGGCGGTTGCGGGCTCTACAAGATTCCTGCGTTCACCATCAACCAGGCGCACCTGCTGACCGCGCTGCTGCTCGAGGATTGGGAACATGGCTACAGCCTCGGCGCCTCGGACATTCCATGGTACTCGCCGACCAACTTCTACGGCCACAAGTGGATGGCACAACCGCACGTCACCTACGCATCCGAAAAGTATCCATACGGCACGGACACCATGCGGAGTGGCGACAGCTGCTCGCCGGTGTTCATCCATGTAGACAACCAGCCCGTCCTGCTCTGGGCGTACAACACGCGCCATTTCGGGCCGAGTCCGACGATCCACTACGCCGCCATCAACCAGACGCTCGAAGATCTTGGCAGCGACTATCGACTTGATCCACTAGACTTGGCGGCCGGCACATATGGCATCTGGGCGGCCAACTTCAAGGTAGATGACGAATTCGACGATCCGGACGGCGATGGAGTCAATAACCTTTACGAATACGGATTTGGAGGGAACCCCAACGATCTGGAGGACAAGGGCTATTCCCCAAAGGCACAAGTTGTTTCGGATAACGGCACGAACTGGTTCGAGTTTTCTCATGCCCGGCGCATCGGTTCGGAGGAAGCGCTGGACTACCATCTGGAGACCCGGAACGACCTGGTTCAGGAGAACTGGACCAACAGCAACCCCATGGCGACCGGACTCGAAACCAACGATGCCAACTTCGAGACGGCCACCTTCCAATTCGAAACAACCGAGGAGAAAAAATTCATTCGGCTAGAGATCGAACGTCTGTAGTCTTGTGACTGAATACGCCTTCCCATCTTCGATTTCCATGTCATCGTGGATCGCCTTCTAGTTTTTCAGTATCGCAGGCTTCATGGCCGGGATCGATCTGCTATGTTGCCCGGCACATGAAGAAAAACGAACAGATGCGCCATTCGGAGCGGCGGCGGATCGGGCTGGATTTCCACTGGCCGGATCCGCCGTTCCACATCGTGCTCGTCGAACCCTCGATCCCGCCAAACACCGGCAACATCGCCCGCCTTTGCGCCGGGACCGGCACCCGCCTGCACCTCGTCGAACCGCTCGGCTTCGAGCTTTCCGAAAAGCAGGTCCGCCGCGCCGGGCTCGACTATTGGGAAGAGGTCGACCTCCACACCTACCCCGATCTGGACGCCTTTTACGCGCAAAACCACGCCGGCCGCAAATTCCTCTTCAGCACGGCCGGCAAAACCAGCCTCTTCGACGCGGCCTTCGCGCCCGGCGACTTCCTCGTCTTCGGCAACGAAGCCGTTGGCCTGTCCGACGAGCAGATCGCCCGCCACCCGCCGGAGCAGGTGCTCAATATCCCCATGAAGCTCGATTGCGTGCGCTCCCTGAATCTGGCAAATTGCGCCGCCATTGCGCTCTACGAAGCGTTGCGACAAATCAATAGGTGAATTTTGAACGCGTGCTTTTTTGCGTGGTCACACTGCGAGTCAATTTCAACAAGGAGTAAACGAGATGGCGGGAATAGAACTCATCAATCAAAAGGTGCGCGAACAAAGCGCCTTCGTGCCGGTCTTGAAGGCGGAAATCGGCAAGGTGATCGTCGGGCAGGAATACCTCATCGACCGGCTGATCATCGGCATGCTCTCCAACGGCCACGTCCTGCTCGAAGGCGTGCCGGGTCTGGCCAAAACCCTCACCATCAACACCCTGGCCCGGGCGCTCGACACCTCCTTCCAGCGCATCCAGTTCACCCCCGACCTGCTGCCCGCCGACCTCATCGGCACGCTGATCTACAACCAGAAGGACGGCGCGTTCGTCATCCGCAAGGGCCCCGTCTTCGCCAACGTCATCCTGGCCGACGAAATCAACCGCGCGCCCGCCAAGGTGCAGAGCGCGCTGCTCGAAGCGATGCAGGAAAAGCAGGTCACCATCGGCGACGAAACCTTCAAGCTCCCTGCCCCCTTCCTGGTCATGGCCACCGAAAACCCGATCGAGCAGGAAGGCACCTATCCGCTGCCCGAGGCGCAGGTCGACCGCTTCATGCTCAAGCTCAAGGTCGGCTACCCCACCATCGAGGAAGAGCGCCGCATCCTCGACCGCATGGCCCACTCCAACACCGAGATCCCGGTCAACGCCGTCCTCCACCCCGACCAGATCCTCAAGGCGCGCGAAATCGTCGATGAAATCTACCTCGACGAAAAGATCAAGGACTACATCCTCGCCATCGTCTTCGCCACGCGCGAGCCGAAGAAGTACAACCTCGACCTTGCCGACTACATCCGCTACGGCGCCTCGCCGCGCGCGACGATCAACCTCACCCTCGGCGCGCGCGCCCACGCCTTCATGCAGGGCCGCGGCTACGTCACCCCGCAGGACGTCAAATCCATCGCCCTCGATGTGCTCCGCCACCGCGTCATCGTCTCCTACGAAGCCGAAGCCGAGGAGCTGACCAGCGAAGACCTGATCGGGAAAATCCTCAGCGAGATTCCGGTGCCGTAGCAGACCGAAGGTCGCAAGTCGGCAGGTCGCATGTCCACCGGCTCTCCGACTTTCAGACCTTCGACCTTCAGACCTTCGACTTTCAGACCATCACCATGCCCGACCTAAACCACAAAGAGCTCCTCAAGAAGGTGCGAAGAATTCAGATCGCGACGAAGCACGCCGTGAACGATGTCTTTGCGGGGCAGTACCACTCCACCTTCAAGGGGCGCGGGATGGAGTTCGAGGAGGTCCGCGAATACGTGCCCGGCGACGACATCCGCTCCATCGACTGGAACGTCACCGCCCGCACCGGCTCGCCGCACATCAAGAAATTCGTCGAGGAGCGCGAAATGACGGTGATGCTGGTGGTCGACATCAGCGCCTCCAACCTCTTTGGCAGCGGGACGCAGATGAAGCGCGACCTCGCGGCGGAGGTCGCCGCCGTCCTGGCCTTCTCCGCCATCCGCAACAACGACCGCATCGGGCTGATCCTCTTTGCCGAAGAGGTCGAAAAATACATCCCGCCAAAAAAGGGCACCCGCCACGTGCTGCGCCTCGTCCGCGAAATGCTCGGCCACCAGCCGCGCGGCAAGGGCACCAACGTCGTGCCGGCGCTCGACTACCTCAACCACGTCAGCACCCGCAAAAACACCACCTTCCTCATCAGCGACTTCCTCTTCGGCGAACCCTACGAAAAACTGCTCAAAATCAGCGCGCGCCGCCACGACCTCATCAGCGTCATCGTCGGCGACAAGCGCGAGATCGCCTGGCCGGACATCGGCGTGGTCAACTGGCGCGACGCCGAAACCGGCGCGACCGTGCTCGTCGACACCTCCAGCCGGACCGTGCG
>JBGSLE010000043.1:0-11804 GCA_041740875.1 Pontiella sp.
ACCACCGCGCGCAGCGAGCGGCCGATCAGGCGCTGGATTTCCATGGTGCGCCCGCCGATCTTGCCCTGGGTCGATTCGCGGTTGGTGCGTTGCGGCGTGGCGCCCGGAAGCATGCTATACTCCGCCGTCACCCAGCCGCCCGGCACGTTCTGGAAGCGCATCCAGCCCGGCACGTTTTCATCCACGCTCGCCGTGCAGATCACGCGGGTGCTACCCATCTCCACCAGCACCGAACCCTTGGCCGTGGTGATGAAATCCTTGGTGAAACGCACCTTGCGAAGCTCATCGGCCTTGCGCCCGTCGATCCGTTTTTCCACATTGTCGACCAACACATCGAGGTTGATCCCGCCGCTCAGATTGATTTCTTTTCTCATAGGCCGGGCAGGATGGAGAAGATGCCGGGCGAATGCAACCACCCGGCACCGGAAAATGGCCGCAATAGGGTTTGACATCACCCGCTTTGCTGGTAATTTAGCCCGCTCTTTAGAACGAAAAGGAACTTTAACCATGAAACGTACATACCAACCCTCGAAGCTGAAGCGTGCCCGCAAGTGCGGATTCCGCAACCGCATGGAAACCGCCGATGGCCGCAAGGTCCTCAAGCGCCGCCGCCAAAAAGGCCGCAAGCGCCTGACGGCGGTCTAAATCCCGCCGGGATCGCACATGCCGAAGCCCCACCAGAGGGAGTCGGACCAATCCATCGACTCAAGCCCGCCCACCAGCGGGCTTGATCGTTGTTTATCCAAGCGCCAGCGGCTCACCCTTTCTTCGCTGTTTGCGGAGACCTTTGCCCAAAACCGCAAATGGGTCGGCCGCAACATGGTGCTTTGGCTGCGCAGCGGCGACGGCGCCGCGCTCCGGCTGGGCGTCGTCACCAGCAAGAAGGTCCACCTGCGCGCCAACAAGCGCAACTTTGCGCGGCGGCGCCTGCGCGAAGCCTACCGCAACCTCCGCCCCTACCTGTCCGGCGACTTCGACGTGTTGCTGGTTGCCCGCCGCGACATCCTGGAGGCCGAGTGGAGCGCGGTCATGCTGGAGCTGGCCGGCCTCGCCCGCAAGGCCGGCCTGCTTACCGAAGAAAACCTTGCCAAGGCGAGGCAGGAGCATGGACTGGATTAACCGCCAAGCCACGCGAGCCCCCGGCGGCCGGACGGAACAACCGTCCCTACCCGTTCGGGCGGCCATCGTGTTCGTCAAGGGCTACCAGCAGATCGTCAGCCCGTGGCTGGGCCCGCGCTGCCGTTTCCACCCGAGCTGCTCCAACTATTGCATTGAAGCACTGATTCAACATGGTATGGTTCGCGGTCTTTGGCTCGGAATCAAACGGATAGGCAAATGCCACCCGTTCCATCCGGGCGGATTCGACCCCGTTCCCCCGCGCAGGGACAAGCTTGCTTAGAGAGATTTGGTTATGAATAAAAAAGATTTGGTTCCCGTCATTGTGCTGGCCTTGATGATCCCGCTGTGGATGTACGTCGACCGCACCTTCATCGCCCCGAAATACCCGGCCAAAACACCCGCCCCGATCACCGAACAGACCAGCGCCGAGCCCTTGGCCGCCGGAAACATCGGGGCCGCCACCTTAACGGAGCAGTCCGCCGCGCCAGTGGCTGCGGTCGAAGCGGTCGTTCCGCCGGCCGAAGAGGTGCTTGCCACGCTCGAAAACAGCAAGGTCCGGCTGGAGCTCACCTCGCTTGGCGGCGGCATCAAGAGCGCCACCCTCAAGGAATTCCCCGAACTCAACGAAGAGGGCAGCCATCCGGTCCTGCTCGACTTTTCCGGCGCCGCCGCCCTCGCCTACGAAGGGCTCTCCGGTATCGGGAACGGCGACTCGCTGGCCATGCAGGCCGCCGAGGACGGTAAATCCGCCACCTTCACCAAGACCTGGAACACCGGGCTCTCCTTCCAACGCACCATCGCCTTCGGCGACGACTACTTGGTCTCCGTCAAGGACCGCTTCACCAACCAGGGCGCCAACCCCTGGAACATTCCGGCCCTGCGCATCCTGACCGGCCACATGCAAAACCCCGCCGACATGAAGGCGATGAAGGGCCTGAGCATCCTGGGCGTCGACTCCTACTCCCCGCTGGGCATCAACTATTGGGGCCGCGAGTTCAACAGCCTGTTCAAGCAGGCCGGCAAGCCCGCCGCGATCGACGCCGTACCCGAAACGATGCGCGGCGCCCCGGTCGACTGGGTAGCCGCCAAGAACAAGTTTTTCACCCAGATCCTGGCTCCGAAGGAGGCGCTGGCCACCATGGCCATCCTCGTCGACCGGGACATGGAACAAAAGGCCGTCGTGCCGCACGAGGTGGCCGCCGCGCTCGCCTTCGCCCCCGTGGTGGTCGAAGCGGGCGGCATGCATGAGCTCGAATACACCTACTATATCGGCCCCAAGAACTACTCCATCCTCCAGGCCGCCGGCAACCACATGGAATGCGTCATGGAGTTCGAGACCACCGGCTTCTGGTCGTTCATGAACTGGCTGATGCAGCCCTCGCGCAGGGCGCTGCTCTGGACCATGAACATGTTCCACGCCGTGATCCCGAACTACGGCATCGCCATCATCCTGCTGACCCTGCTCGTCCGCGTCCTCTTCTGGCCGCTCACGCACAAGAGCACCGAGAGCATGCGGCGGATGCAGGAGCTCCAGCCGGAGATCAAGGCGCTCCAGGCAAAGTACAAGAAGGATCCGCCGCGCCTGCAGCAGGAGACCATGAAGCTCTACAAGGAGAAGAAGGTCAACCCGATGGGCGGCTGCCTGCCGATGTTCGTCCAGATCCCGGTCTTCATCGCGCTCTTCACCGTGCTGCGCAACGCCATCGAGCTGCGCTATGCCGGGTTCCTCTGGATCGCCGACCTCAGCTCGCCCGAAAACCTCTTCATGGGCAAGGTTCCCTTCGTGGGCTCGCTCAACATACTGCCGCTGCTGATGTCGGCCTCCATGGTCTGGCAGCAAAAGATGACCACGCCCTCCATGGCCGCCACGCCCGAGCAGCAGCAACAGCAAAAAATGATGATGGTCATGATGCCGATCATGATGCTTTTCTTCTTCTACTCCATGCCCTCCGGCCTGGTGCTCTACTGGACGACGAGCAACCTGATGATGATCGGCCAGACCGGCATCCGCAACATGCGCAAGAAACTCGCGCAGGCGTGAGGCGTGAGGCGTGAGGCGTGAGGCGTGAGGCGTGAGGCGCTGAACGCCCTGACAAGTCCCAGCCTCGAACAAGCGGAAATCTCGAATCAATCGTCGCGAATCAGATCAATGCTGCTTGCGCAGGTGGGAGGGCAGGATGCGCAGCTGGTCGCGGTATTTGGCGACGGTGCGCCGGGCGATCTTGATGCCCTGCTCCTCCAGCAGCGTGACGAGCTTGGCGTCGGAGTAGGGCCGTCGCTTGCTTTCGCCGCGGACGATCTCGGCCAGCGCGGCCTTGACGCTTTCGTTGGAGATGGACTCGCCGCTGGCGGTCTGAACGCCCGGCTTGAAGAAATATTTCATCGCCAGCAGGCCGCGCGGGGTTTGCATGTATTTTCCAGCGGCGGCGCGGCTGATGGTGGTTTCGTGCACTTCGAGCAATTCCGCCACGGTCTTCATGTTCAGCGGCCTCAGCCGCGAGACGCCATGGTCGAAAAAGTCGCGCTGGATGCGGACGATCTCGACCGCGATGCGGTAGATGGTGCTCATGCGCTGGTCGATGCTCTGGATAAACTGCTTGGACTTGGCGATCTTCTCGCGGATGTAGACCTTGACCTCCTTGGAGATGGCCGGATCCTTGAGCATCTGGAGGTATTTCTGGCTGATGAATAGCTGGGGATAGGGCTTCTTGTTCTGCGTGACGACGTATTCCCCGTCCTTTTTCTCGACGATGATCTCGGGCACGACATATTCGATGCGGGCTTCGCTAAAGTTGCGCCCCGGCTTCGGATCGAGCTTCGCCACGGCGGCGGCCAGCTCCTTGACGCGGTCGAGCGTCAAGCCCATCGCCCGCGCGATATCCTCGTACTTGTGCCGTCCGACCAGGTCGAGGTGGTCGGCCACAATCTGGTATTCCTGGGTGTTTCCCTTGCCCGCCCGCCTCAGCTGGAGCAGCAGGCATTCGCGCAGGTCGCGCGCGCCGACGCCCGCCGGCTCGAAGTCGTGGATCGTCGCAAGGATCTTGTGGAGCGTCTCGACCGGGAAATTCGGCAGGGCCAGCAAATCCTCGACGTCGAGCTGGAGGTAGCCGTCGTCGTCGATGTTGCCGATGACGATTTCGGCGATCTTCTTTTCGTAGTCGCCCAGCCCCGAGAGGGCCAGCTGGTTGAGCAGCTGGTCGTGGAGCGAGGAGGCCTCGGAGAGCGAATCCATCATGTACTGGTATTTCTCGTCGGCGTCGGTGCTGGCCATCTGCCGGCTCTCGTAGTAGTTGTCGCTCCACTCTTCGCCGAGGGCGGCCAGCTTGTCGAATTCGTTGTCGAACTCGTCGCGCTCCACATCCTTCGTTCCCTGCTCGATCTCGATATGCTCGTCGGACTGCTCCTGCGTCGCCTCGAGCGTCGGGTTTTCGGAAAGCTCCTGCTGGATCATTTGCTGCAGGTCGAGCAGCGGCATCTGGAGGATTTCCAACGACTGGAAGAGATGCGGCGCAAGAATCTGCTGCATCTTCATCTCCTGGCGTAGGACTAGACCGGTATGTGCCATGGCCGGAATCTACCCGTTCGCCACCGTTTCTCAAGCCATGTTTAAGGGTGATATGGGGAATCCGGCGCCGGAAAGGGGCGTCCGGCGCAATATTCCGCTAAAAAGGGTTTCCATGCCCCGGCCGCCCCCTATGATGTGCGCAGTTTTCGGGAGCAGGTGAAATCCATGGGTTTGGAAGTATGCGTCTTGGCCAGCGGCAGTTCGGGGAATGCGATCTACATCGCCTCGGGCCGTACGCGCTTGCTGATCGATGCCGGGCTTAGCGCACGGCAGATCGCGGAGCGGCTGGAGCAGATCGGCGTCGTTCCCGAAAGCCTCAGCGGCATCTGCGTCTCCCACGAGCATGGCGACCACATCAGCGGCCTGCGCGTCCTGCAAAAACGCCACGGCGTGCCGGTCTATGCCAACGCCGGCACCCTCAACGGCATCCGCCGCCAGCCGAAAGCCGAGGAAATCGCCGCCCGCGTCTTCCAGACCGGCTCCGCCTTCCAGATCGGCGACATCACCATCGAGCCCTTTTCCGTCCCGCACGACGCCTACGAACCCGTCGGCTTCCGCCTCCACACCGCCGGAACCGCCGTCGGCGTCGTGACCGACCTCGGCATGGCCACCTCGCTCGTCCGCGAAAAGCTCAAGGGTTGCCGCGCCATCGTCGTTGAATCGAACCACGACGAAGACCTCCTGCGCGAAGCGCCGCGCCCCTGGCCGCTCAAGCAGCGCATCCGTAGCCGCCAGGGCCACCTCTCGAACATCGACGCCGCGCGGCTGATCGCCGAAAGCGCCACCGAGCACTTGGAGCATGTCTTCCTTGCGCACCTTAGCTCCGACTGCAACACGCCCGACACCGCCCTGCGCACCGTCGCCTCCCAATTGCGCCTCGACGGACTCGGCCACATCACCCTCGAAATATCCCTTGCCAGCCGGATTTCCAGCGTCTGGCGACCGAGAGCGTTGCAGGCCGCCGGATAAGGCGTCAGCCCGCGACCGCGTATTCCTGCAACCGCCCGAGCTCCACAAACTCCAGCACGGAGGCGTGGGTGGCTTCGAGCCTGATCTGGGGCGCGACGCCGGCGTCGTAGGCCTGGATCCAACGGGAGAGGCAGAGGCACCAAAAGTCGCCCGCCTGCAATCCCGGGAAACCCCATTCGGGCACCGGCGTGGAGAGGTCGTTCCCCTTGGCCTTGGAAAAGGCGAGGAACTCCTCCGTCGCCTGGACGCAGATGGTATGCATGCCCTCGTCTCCGGCGCGCGTATCGCATTTCCCGTTGCGGAAAAAGCCCGTCAACGGATCCATGCTGCACGCCACCAGTTCGCCGCCCAGAACGTTCTTGGCCATCGCTACGCCTCCACCGCTTCTTCGCCGTACACCTTGATAAGCTCGTACTGCGTGGTGCGTTGCGCGGGCACGTAGCCGGCCTCGCGGATCATGTTGACCACCTGCGCCTCGTCCACGCCATAGTCGAGTCCCGTGGCGCTGACGACCTCCTCGGTCATCAGGACGCCGCCATAGTCGTCCGCGCCAAACTGGAGCGCGAGCTGCGCAACGTCCGGCCCTTCGGTCACCCACCCCGCCTGCAAATGCGGCACGTTGTCGAGCACGAGCCGCGCGATGGCGATCATGCGCAAATAATCGACGCCGTTCTGCACGCGCGGGCATTCGAGGTCGGTCTTGTTCGGCGCAAAGCTCCAGGGGATGAAGGCGGTGAAGCCGCCGGTGCGGTCCTGCAAATCGCGGATCTTCACCAAGTGCTCGATGCGCTGGGCGGAGGTTTCGCCAAAGCCATAGACCATCGTCGCGGTGGTTTTCAGGCCGATGGAGTGGGCGGTCTCCATCAAATCCAGCCACGCCTGCGAACGGGTCTTTTTCGGGCTGATGCGCTTGCGCACCTCATCGACGAGGATTTCCGCGCCGCCGCCGGGCAGCGATTGCAGCCCTGCGGCCTTGAGCCGCTGGAGACATTCGAGGATGGATATGTTTTCCTCCTGCGCCAGGAATTCGATCTCCGTGGGCGACATCGAGTGGATCCAGATATCGATGTTGTCGCGGATGCCGGAGAGACAGGCTTCGTAGTAGTCGAGCTTGAGGTCGGGGTTGAGCCCGCCCTGGATCAGGATTTGCGTGGCGCCCTTTTCGGCGGCCTTTTTCACCTTTTCGACCACCTGCTCGGGGGTGAGCGTGTAGGCGCGCTTTGTTTCGGGCTTGGTGTAGAACGCGCAAAACTTGCAGTCGGTCACGCAGACGTTGGTGGTGTTGAGGTTTTTGTCGAAGACGTAGGTCGCCAGCGGGCCCGGCACCACCTCGTGCCGCTTGCGCGCGGCCACGCGGCCGAGCTCCTGGAACGGCGCTTCATCCAAAAGGATCGCGGCATCGGCGGCGTTGAGCCGTTCGCCCTTTTCAACTCGATCCAAAATGGGCTTCCAGCGTGGATGGATGCTTGATGCTTGATGCTCGGATCCTTCGTCGGCCAACCGGCCATCCTTCCTCAAGTGTCCAGCGTCCAGCATCACGGTCTCGTAGGCCGAGTTGGTCAGCACCGGTTCGTGGCCATGGTTGCGCAGGAACTCCTCCATCTCCTCGGCGGCGAAAAACTTCTGGCTTTGCGGCGCGCCGCCGGCCTTGGCGATGCGTTCGTCGAGGCTGGTGCCGCCGATGTCGTCCACGCCGCTATGCGTCAGCACGCCGAGGAGCTTGCGATCCATGTAGTTGACCAGCATCCGCACGTGCGGGAAGTTGTCGAGGTAGATGCGCGTCAGCGCGGCCACGCGCACCTGGCGGTCGCCGGTCGGGCCGTATTTCACGCCCAGCGCCTTGCCGTTGGCCTGGAACGGCAGCGGTATCGCCGCCTTGAAGCCTCCGGTAATGTCCTGCAATTCGCGCAGCCGGGAAAGATGGTCGATCAAGTGCTCGTCCTTTTCAATGTGGCCGAAAAGCATCGTGGCGTTGGTCGGAATGCCAAGTTCGTGCGCCGTCTGGTGGACGTCGAGCCACTGCTGCGCGAGAATCTTGGTGGTGGCGATCTTCTTGCGGACGTCGGGGTGGAAGATTTCCGCGCCGCCGCCGGAAATCGAGCCAAAGCCGCAGGCGCGCAGCCGTTCGAGGCATTCGCGCACGGAGATGCCCGCGTTCCCGGCAATCCAATGGATCTCCACCGCCGTCATGCCTTGGAGCAGGACGCCCGGCAGCATTTCGCGGGCGAGCGAAAAGAGCTTTTCATAGTAGGTGATATCCAGCTCGGGAATCATGCCGCCGACAATGTGCAGGTCGGTCAGGTTCCAATCCCGGGCCTTTTCAAGGCTCGCCCGCGCATCGTCGAGCGTCGTGATGTAGGCGTCCTTCGCGTTTTCCGGCCGCCAGAAGGAGCAGAGCTTGCATTTGACGACACAGAGGTTGGTCGGGTTGAGGTTGTGGCTGTGGACATAGTAGGTCCGGTTGCCGTGGCGCGCGCGCCGGATGGCGTCGGCGCGGCCCATCAGTTCGGCCGTCGGCATGTGCCGGAACATGTCGAGCGCCTCGGCGTCGGAAATACGGGTTTGGATCACATCGTTCATGAAAATGCAGCCTCGCAATTAATGGGCACTAATTTGGTATAGATTTACCAGAATGGCCACTTCAAAAAGCGCGAACCTGTTTGGCCCAGGCCGGGGCGCGCGGCAAGCAAAACCACCGCCGCGCTTGCATGGCGGAATCCGCTCTCCTACTGTTCGCGCCATGCAAACGATACTGATCACCAACGCCCTGTGCGTGAACGAAGGTTCCTCTACCCCCGCCGACCTCTTCATCCGCAACGGGCGAATTGAAAAAATCGGCCCCCGCCTAGCGCTGGCGGCCGACACCGTCATCGACGCCCAAGGCAAGGCGCTGCTGCCGGGCATGATCGACTGCCACGTCCATTTCCGCGAACCGGGGCTGGAGGCCAAGGGCGACCTGCGCTCCGAATCCGCCGCGGCCGTCGCGGGCGGCGTCACCTCCATCATGGAGATGCCCAACACCAAGCCCGCCGCCACCACCAACGAAATCCTGGAGCAAAAGTTTGCGCTCGCTGCCACCAAGTGCCTGGCCAACTATTCCTTCCACCTCGGCGCCTCCAATTCCAACCTCGACGAACTGCTGGCGCTGGATCCAACGAACGTCTGCGGCGTAAAGCTGTTCATGGGCGCCTCCACCGGCAACCTGCTCGTCGACCGCGCCCAGCAGCTGGAGGATATTTTCAGCCAGGTCAAGGTGCCGATCTCCCTGCATTGCGAGGACACCAACACCATCCGCGAAAACGAAAAGGCCGCGCGCGAAAGATACGGCGAAAACATCCCCTTTTCGGAACATTGGAAAATACGTTCCGAGGAGGCCTGCCACCGCTCGACTGCCCTCGCCGTCGAGCTGGCGACCAAATACAACGCGCAGATCCACGTCCTGCACCTAACCACCGCCAAGGAACTCGGCCTCTTCCAAAAGGGGCCGGTTTCCGGCAAGCGCATCACCGCCGAAGCCTGCCCGCACATGCTCTGGTTTTCGTCCGACGACTACGACCGCCTCGGCGCGCTGATCAAATGCAACCCGGCCATCAAAACCCCCGCCGACCGCGCCGCGCTCCGGCAAGCCATTTTGGACGACGTGATCGACACCATCGGCACCGACCACGCGCCGCACCTTTGGGAGGAAAAGCAAAACCCCTATGGCGGCGCGCCCTCCGGCATGCCCCTCATCCAAAGCGCGCTCCCCTCCGTTTTGGAATTCCTGCCGCTGGAAACCGTCGCCGAAAAGGCCGCCCACAACCCCGCGCGGATATTCCAAGTCCAAGACCGCGGCTTCATCCGCGAAGGCTACTGGGCCGACCTCGTGCTGGTCGATTTGAACCGGCCGCACACGGTTTCGAAGGAAAACATCCTCTACAAATGCGGCTGGTCGCCCTTCGAGGGCGCGACGTTCAACTCCTCCATCGCCGCCACCCTCGTCAGCGGCCAGCTCGCCTACGCCAACGGGCAGGTCAATCCCGCCACGCGTGGCCAGCGGCTGCGGTTTGAGCGATGATTTCCCCCTACCGCCAATACAAGGACTACATGACGGAGCGCTACGGCGCGCCGCTCTTCCGCGTGCCGATCGACTTCAACCTCGGCTGCCCCAACCGCGAGGCCGACGGCTCCGGCGGCTGCACCTTCTGCAACGTGCGCGGCTCGAAGGCGGTCCAGACCTTGGGCAAGCAAACCGTGGAGGAGCAGATGAAGGAGGCGATCCGCTTTGCGCGCGATCGCTACGGCGCGAAAAAATACATGGCCTACATCCAGGCCTTCTCCGCCACCTTCGGCGAACGCCAGCAGCCGATGTACCTCGACCTGCTCGACGCCTTCGACTTTACCGCCGTCAGCATCGGCACCCGCCCCGACTGCCTCACCCCGCAGGCCTACGATTTTCTGGTTGAACTGAACAAGCACATCGAGGTGTGGGTGGAGCTGGGCGTCCAAACCGTCCACGACAAAACCCTGGAACGAATCAACCGCGGCCACGACTGGGCCTCCAGCGAGCGGGCCATCAAAACCCTCCACGACCTCGGCCTCAAGGTCGCCGTCCACGCCATCCTCGGCCTGCCCGGCGAAGCCGCCGCCGATTTCCGGCAAACCGCCGACACGCTGGCCGCGTTGCCGATCGATGCCGTCAAGATCCACAACCTGCACATCGAAAAGGGCACCACCCTCGCGCTCGAACATGCCTTGGCGCCGATTCCGACCTTGATGGAATACGACTTCGCCGAACACTTGATGGATTTCATCCGCCGCATGCCGCCGCACATTCCCATCATGCGGCTGACCACCGACACCCTCGACGACGACCTCATCGCCCCGAAATGGCACATGGCCAAGGGCCAGTTCAAGGACTACGTCATCCAGCAGATGACCTGCCGGGAGTGGAGGCAGGGGGATCTGTTCGGAAACCTGAAACCTGAAACTGGAAACTGGAAACCTGAAACTGGAAACCTAAAACTGGAATTGGTTTCAACCAGCGACGGCTCCGTGACGTTCTGGAACGAGGAGTACAAGGAGCACTATCACACCCCCGCCGGCGCACGACTGGAGGCGGAAGAAAAATATCTTGTTCCGAGCAAACTGAAGGAGCGGCTCTCGGAAGGCGACGTCCAACTTTTAGATGTCTGCTTCGGCCTCGGCTACAACAGCCTGGCGGCGATGGAAATCGCCGCCGGAGGTTCCGGCGCGTTAACCGTTACAGCGCTGGAAATGGACCGGCGCGTCGTCCGCGCCGCCGCCGAAGCGATCCAACCCTTGGAAACCGACGCCTTCGATTGGAAGACGGCCCTCCGGGAGCTACACGGCAACCGCTATTGCCAAGCGCCTAATGCCTCATGCCTTCTGCATTGGGGCGACGCGCGCCATACGGTCACCAAACTCCCGCCGTCCACCTTCGACCTCGTCTTCCTCGACGCCTTCTCCACCCAGCGCAACAGCGAGTTGTGGACGGTCGATTTTTTCCGCCAGCTCCGGCGGGCCATGCAGCCAGATGCGGTCTTGCTCACCTACTGCGCCGCCCTCCCCGTCCGGTCGGGCCTGTTGGAAGCCGGCTTTTTCGTCGGCGAAACCGAGCCGGTCGGACGGGCGCGCGGCGGCACGATCGCGGCGATGCGGGAAACCGACATCGAAATCCCGCTGCCGCCCCAAGAGCTGGAGACGATCCGCAACACCACCCGGGGCCTGCCCTACCGCGACCCCAACGGCGTCTGGACCAACAAGGAAATCCTCCGCGACCGCCAGGAGCGCATCCTCCTATACAAGCAGGGATAGCCCCGAGTCTTTTTCGCGGACCGCCCTTCCAAAGCCGGGGAAACTGTGTTTAATTCCGCGCCGTTATGACCACCGAAATCCATTTCACCGAAAACCTGCGCGTCAAGGAAGTCACCAAGCTGGTCACCCCGCAACGGCTCAAGGAGGAGATTCCCCTGACCGCCGAGCTGGGCGAAAAGGTGATGGCTGACCGCCAAACCGTGCGCGACATCCTCCACCGGAAGGATCCCCGCCTGCTGGTGGTCATCGGCCCCTGCTCGATCCACGATCCCGTGGCCGCCCTCGACTACGCCCGCCGGCTGGCCGCGCTGGCCGCCGAGGTGAAGGAGGCCTA
>JBGSLE010000044.1:0-3635 GCA_041740875.1 Pontiella sp.
GCTCGAGCCGGGAACCTGGCAGCTGCATTCCGAGCGGGCCGAAGGCGCGTTCCGCCACATCTCGAACCACGATCCGGGCTACCGCCGCCTGGCGCTGCATGTGGAAGGCCTGTCGGACTTCGAGATCGACGGACAGGGCTCGACCCTCCTTTGCCACGGCGTGCTCATGCCGATCGCGGTCGATGGCGGAACCAACGTGACGCTGCGAAACCTGACGATCGAATGGGATCGGCTGTTCCACCTGGAAGGGACGGTTTCGGCGGTGGGAGCGGACTATTTCGACGTGCAGATGCTGCCGGCTTCCCAAGTGGAGCTGCGCAACGGCATGTTGTTCGGCGGCATGGCGGAGCTGTTCTATGGCGAACTGATGGATCCGGGGCAGGCGCGGCAGGATTTCCGCTGGAACTACTGGATCGATCCAGCCACCAAGGCCGCCGCCGCGCTCCAGCCAAAGCTCAACCACTGGAATCCCCGCACCAAGGCCTTTGCCGAAGTCTCGCAGATCGGCACGAACCATTTCCGCATCCGCAACGCCCATTTGAATGTCCTGCCTGCCGCCGGGTCCGTCATGGTCTGCAAGGGCATGAACCGCCAGAACCGCCTGTCGCCCGCCATCCACGTCTCCGGCACCGCCGGCCTGCGCGTCGAGAACATCACCATCCACCACGCCGGCGGCATGGGGCTGATCGCCGAAGACTGCGCGGACGTAGCCGTCAAGGGGTTCCGGGTGGCGCTGAAGGAAGGCGCGGAAAGCCTCATTACGACCACGGCCGACGCGACCCATTTTGTCGGCTGCCGCGGCACGGTGCGGGTGGAGGAGTGCTTTTTCGAGAACATGCTCGACGACTCGTGCAACGTACACGGCGTCTACGCCATCGCCGAGGAGTTGCTGGCGCCCGACCAGCTGGCCGTCAGCTTCAGCCACTTCCAGCAGCTTGGCACGGCCTTCGCCCATCCCGGCGACCGGCTGCGGCTGATCCGGCGCGACACGCTGCTCGGCTACGGCGAATGCACCCTGAAGGGCATCGTCCGCCACAACGAGGACTATTACGTGCTGACGCTCGACCAGCCGATCGACGGGATCTACCAGCCCGGCAGCAGCGTCGAAAACCTCTCCACCCGGCCCGATGTCGTGTACCGCAACAATGTCGTCCGCAACAACCGGGCGCGCAGCCTGCTCGTTACGGCGGGCGGCAAGGTGCTGGTCGAAAACAACCGTTTCGAGCGCCCCTCCATGATGGCCGTGCTCATCGAGGGCGACAACCAGTTCTGGTACGAGTCCGGCTCGGTCGGGGACCTATTGATCCGCAACAATGTCTTCATCGGCCATTCCACCTCCGCGCCGCTGTTCAAGATCGGGCCGATGCAGCCGGGTGAAAAGCGGCTCCTGCCGCCCTACCACCGCAACATCCGCATCCTCGACAACACCATCGTTGCCGCCAGCCCGCTGTTGATCGACGCCACCCGCGTGGCCGGCCTGGAGTTTTCCGGCAACAAGGTCGAGTTTGCCGCGTCGGCCGATCCCGCCGTCTCCGCCTTCCGGCTCAACGCCTGCGAGGGAACCGTGCTGCGCAACAATACGTTCGACCGCCCGGCCAAGATCGAATCCCGCCCGCCGGAAACCCCCGTGGTGCTGGAGAACAACCAGAATCTGGCGCATCCCTGAACGGTAGCGGACTAGGCTTCAGTCCGTGACGGGATCGGCGGGCGCGGCGACCACCAGGAAGAAGCCGGCGGGCGCCTCTGCGTCGATCTCGTATTCTCGCGCGGCGGCGGGGTCGGCGGAGGGCGGCAGGGTTTCGAGCAACTGCCACGGCTGGTCGAGCGCGCCCGTGAACCAGACTTCATACTGGACGTTCGGGAAAAGCGCCCACGAGAGCAGCACCCGGTCGCCGCCCGGCTGGAGTTCGACCGTCGCGTTGACTTCGAGGGCGCTGTCGGGGGCGTCGTACCCCGTACCCATCAGGAATTCCTGGTAGTCGTCGAAGCCGTCGCCGTCGGTATCGTAGCCTTCCAGCAAGGCCCGGATGAGCCAGCGCTTGTTGCGGGGATTGATCTCCACGTGCGCCTCGTTCTGGTCGGCGTAGTGGATTTCATCGAACGGGCTCAAGGCCAGCAAATCGGCCTGGGACGCCAGGTTGGATTCAAGGTTGGCGATGGGGATGCCCAAGGCGCTGACGGTTGGGACGAAGCAGTGGTTGGTCTGGCTGCAATAGTCGTCGCCGTCGATGTAGCCGGGCGGCAGGTTGGCGAACAGCTCGAAGTACGTGGGGCGGTAGCCGCCGGGGGCGTTGTCGAGCGCCAGCGGCGAATAGGAGGCCACGGTTTTGGGGGCGCGGCCGTAAAGCACTACCTGGAACCGTCCGTAGAAAACGGTGGCGGGCGTGTTGGGCGAAAGGGGCAGCGCATACACGTCCGCATCAATGTTGGGATCCAGGAACCCGCCGCCGTTGTAATCCCAATGGATGATCAGTTCACCGGGATTGAAGGGGAGCTTTTCACCGAAGCCCGAACCGTTGCTGATGGCGATGGTCTTGCAATCGGTCGGGTAGCCGACGGCGTTCATGGCGTTGACGAAATCCTGCCGTTCCGGCGCGCTGCCGCCGGCCGGGGCATCCGGGGAGCGGCTATGGTGGGCCAGCAGCAATTGCCTTGCCGCCGGCCGGTCAAGCGCCGCCAGGTAGCTCCGGGCTTGATCGAATTCGGTCCGGTTGACGGTGCTGAAATATTCAAAGAACTCCTGCAACCCCAGCGGAATGTTGGCGCCTTCGTGCGGCGCATCGAAGCTGATCCAGGTATCCACATCGTGGGCCGGCGTGTCCACCAGCGCCTTGCGGGCCGCCAGGCCGCCAAGGCTGACGCCCACGGCGGTAAACTTGTCGTCGGGGTCGGCACGGTGGGCGTTGATGTAGCCGATGGCGCTGGCGGTCAAGGCGGCGTTGGCCAGGATGTCGGCCGCGGAGTCGGTGAAATTCAGGACCAGCAAGTCGCGGCCATAGCCCATGATGCCTTCGGCCAGGTTTTCCTGGTTGAGCAGGCCGTACAGCGCCTCCCAGCCCATGGAGTTCGAAATGTCGAACCCTTCCACGACCAGGACCGGGCAGCGCAGCCCGGGCGAATTGGGGTCCGCCTTCAGGATAAAGAGGTCGCCGGTTACGCTGTAGGGCGGGGCGGAGGTCAGGGAAACCGTCACCGTTGGAGCCGGTGCGGACTGCCCCCAGATGCTGCCGGCCACAAGCGCGGCACCCGCCAGAATAATGGGCTTCGTGGACAAGATTCCCTCCAGACAGGCGGCTGTTATAGCCGTCCGGGCGCCTGGAGGGAATCCTTATTTCAGCAGAGGCCGCTCCGCTACTTGGTGGCGATGTGGAGCCACTCCTGGATGGCCGGCGAAAACTTTACCACGACCGGCGTGAAGACGACGCTGACCATGGTCATCAGTTTGATGAGGATGTTGAGCGAAGGGCCGGAGGTGTCCTTGCACGGGTCGCCGACGGTGTCGCCGATGACGGCCGCGCCGTGGACGGGGTTCTTCGATCCGTCCGGTAGCCGCTTGCCGCCGTATGCGCCGCGTTCGATGTGCTTCTTGGCGTTGTCCCACGCGCCGCCGGCGTTGTTGAGCATGGTGGCGAGGA
>JBGSLE010000045.1:0-9851 GCA_041740875.1 Pontiella sp.
CTGGTGCGGCGGCTGCGCGAAGGCGCCGTGCGGCCGCTGGCGATCGAATATTTCGATTGCCATGCCTTGGAATTGATGCGGCGCATGCGGCGCGACTATCCGGCGTTTTCGGATTTGCCGAAGCTGGCGCAACCCTTTCACTCGGCCGTCTATCTTGAATTCGATGAACCGGTTCCAACCTTCGTCATGGAGGCCGCAGGCCAGGCGCTCGAATGCTGGTGGAGCGCGGGCGAACGCGAAATCGCCTTGCTCAAGCGCTTCCGGCATGCGGTGCCCGAAGCCGTCAACCTGCTGGTGTCCGAACGCAAGAAGTCGGTTCCGGGATTGGCCAAGCTGGGCACCGACATGTCGGTGCCGGATGCGCAGCTCGGAGCCGTCCTGCGCATGTACCGCGAGGGATTGGCGGCGGCGGGCTTGGAATACGTCATCTTCGGGCACATCGGCGACAACCATCTGCACGTGAACATACTCCCGCGCAGCATGGAGGAATTCGAGGCGGGCAAAGCCCTTTATATGGAATGGGCCAGGCAGGTGGTGGCCATGGGCGGCTCCGTCTCGGCGGAGCATGGGATCGGGAAGGCGAAGACCGAATTCCTCCGGTTGATGCTGGGTGACGAGGGGCTCCGCAAAGCGGCGGCGCTGAAGCGGTTGTTCGATCCTTCCGGACGGCTTAACCCCGGCAACATCATCGCTTGATCGCGCGGTTCTCCAATCGGGTTATCGCCATTTGAAGGTAGACAACCCCCTGCCGCGTTTGCAAATCTGCGCCTCCGTTATACCAGGAGCGATACCATGCCGGCTAAGCGAAGATACAATGTGAAGGGAACAAACGATTTTCTTGTCCTGGCGGGGATTTTCTTCTTCCTGTGCCTGTGGGCCGTCAAGGATGCCTGGTTTCCCTCTCCCAAGGTTGTAAAAAAGCATCCCATGGAGGTTTCGGTCGCGTTTGCCGCCGCCGGTTCGGTGGAGAAGGTGCATGTGGAGAAGGGCGAGCACATTTCGGAAAACCAGGTGCTCGCAAACCTGCGGCGCGACCGGTTGCAGGTCGAGTACGACGAGGCCAAAGACGCCTACGCCGGCTCGAAGAAGCGGCACGCCTTGCTGGATGCGGCCGCGAAAAACGCATTTACAAACGGCGCGTCCGATGGCGGTATCGAGGATCTCCGCGCGCGGGCGGAGGTGGCGAAGCTGGCGATGGACGAAGCCTTGTCCGTGGTGGTGACGCTGCGGGCCGACATGGACGCTTCCGAACTGCGCGCGCCGAGCAAGGGGATTGTGAAGGAGATCCTCGTGGCCACCCACACGCTGGTCGAAAAGGATCAGACCGCCATGGTGATCGACCCCAAGGACCATTTTTATCTCTTCAACAAAAGCTTGGCCGTTTTCAGCTTCTTCGCCTTCTGGGTCTTTCTGGCCATCCATGTACTGGCGCGATAGGGCCGCGCACGGTACGCGAACGCTGGATTTCCACCCGTGATTCCAGCCTGCCCGGCCTGAATCCGTTTCCAGTGAAAAAGGCGCAAATCGCCCCGTTTTCCGGCCTGTTATGCGGCCTCCTTATTTCCCCGACATAAAGGGTTGCAAGGGGGGGGCGCGACATGGATGATATTCCGAATTTTGGAAAAACTAGGTTCCGACCGGGCGGATTTTTACGGAAAACACTATGAAAAAAGCGATTATTGCACTGGAAGACGGCACCTGCTTCGAGGGCCGGGCGTTCGCCGGATCGGGCGAATTCTATGGCGAACTGGTCTTCAACACATCGATGACGGGATACCAGGAAATCTTGACCGATCCCTCCTACCACGGGCAGATCGTGACCATGACCTACCCCCTCATCGGCAACTATGGCGTCAACGAAGAGGATGCCGAGTCCCGCGGTATTTTCGCCCAAGGACTGGTCGTGGGCGAATGCTCCCGCATCCATAGCAACTGGCGGGCGACGAAATCGCTGGCGACCTATCTGGAAGACCACGGGAAAATCGGCGTCGACCAGGTCGACACCCGCGCCATCACCCTGCATATCCGCGACAAGGGCGCGATGAAATGCGTGATTTCGACCGGCGACCTCGACAAGGACAGCCTCGTCGCCAAGGCCAAGGCGTCCGAAGGGCTCGTTGGCCGCGACCTGGCCACGGAAGTCACCACCCCGGCGGCCTATGTCTGGCCCCATGGCGGAAAGCCCGGGGCGGCGTACAAGGTGGCCGTCATCGACTGCGGCATCAAGACCAACCAGCTGCGCATTCTCGAACAACTGGGTTGTGAAAGCACGGTCTACCCCAACACGTCGGACGCGGCCGACATCCTCGCCGCCAAGCCCGACGGCATCTTCATCTCCAACGGCCCCGGCGATCCGGCCGGCGCCCCCCGGACGACCGAACTGGTCGGTAGGCTGATCGAGTCCAAAGTGCCGATGTTCGGCATCTGCTTCGGCCACCAGATGCTCGGCCTGGCCCTTGGCGCGAAGACCTACAAGCTTAAGTTTGGCCACCGCGGCGGCAACCAGCCGATCCAGGACCTGCGCACGACCAAGGTCGAGATCGCCTCCCACAACCATGGATTCTGCGTCGATGCCGACACCGTTGATTCGTCCATCGCCGAAATCACGCACATCAACCTGAACGACAACACGGTCGCGGGATTGATGCACAAACACCAGCCGCTCTTCTGCGTGCAGTACCACCCCGAGGCCGCGCCCGGCCCGCACGATCCGTTCTACCTCTTCGAGGAGTTCATCGGGCTAATGAAGGAACATAACGCTAAATGAAATGCACGCAGTACTTTCTGCATACGCGCGAACGTTCGGATCGGGAATGCATCCGGCTTGAATGGATTGAACGAGTGGCCGCTAGCCCTGAACATGAAGAAATACAAGCCGATGGCAGAGTCCGCCGCTGGGCGAGAATCGCGGAAGCTGAAAACCGCTACCTGCGAGTAATATTGCTTGAGGATCGCGAAACCGTTCACAACGCGTTTTTCGACCGGTCATTCAGGGAGGATAGAGATGAAAATTGAATATTTTTCGGATACCGACACGCTGTTGCTTGAATTCAGCAGCAACGCCGTCGAAGAGACGCGCGACTTGAATGATAACACGTTGGTTGAATTCGACTCCCGGGGAAGGCTCGTCAGCATGACCATTGAACACGCCAAGGAACAGGCAGACGTGGATGAATTCGTGTTCCATCCCGGCCAAAGCGCTGTGCATGGCGTTGGCAAAGTTGCTGAAGAAGTCCGCCAATATACAACGAAGAAAGAAAAACAATGAAGCACCCCGAATGGATTGCCATCCTCGACTATGGCTCGCAGGTCACGCAACTGATTGCGCGCCGCATCCGCGAGCACAAGGTCTATTGCGAAATCATCCGGTTCGATACGCCGGCGGCCGAACTGAAGAGGCGCGCACCGAAGGGCATCATCCTTTCCGGCGGGCCGTGCAGCGTGCCCGATGAAAAATCGCCCAAGTGCGATCCCGCGCTCTTCGATCTCGGCATTCCGGTCCTTGGCATTTGCTACGGCATGCAGCTCACCGCGCAGACCCTTGGCGGGGCGGTCAAGCCGGGTTTGAAGCGCGAATACGGCAAGGCCATGATGAAGATCGTCAAGGCGTCGCCGCTGTTCAAGGGGCTCGCGCCCGATATCCAAGTGTGGATGAGCCACGGCGACAAGGTCGAGGCCATGCCAGAGGGCTTCGAGGCGGTGGCGGTTTCCGAAAACTGCCCCTTTGCCGCCATGCAGGATTTGAAACGCGCGATTTTCGGTGTGCAATTCCACCCCGAGGTTGTCCACACGCCGCAAGGCAAGGAGATGCTTTGGAACTTCGCCTTCAAGATCTGCAAATGCTCGGGCGACTGGGAAATGTCCAAGTTTGTGGAAGACACCATACGGCAGGTGCGCGCGACGGTTGGCGACGACCACGTGCTGCTCGGCCTGAGCGGCGGGGTGGACTCCTCCGTCGTGGCCGCGTTGCTGCACAAGGCCATCGGGCCCCAGCTCCATTGCGTTTTTGTCGATAACGGCCTGTTGCGCTACCATGAGGTCCAGGATGTTGAAGAGCTTTTTGGCAGCGCCTTTGGCATCGATCTGCACGTGGCGCGCGCCGGCGACCTCTTCCTCTCCAAATTGGATGGCGTCAGCGATCCGGAGCGGAAACGCAAGATCATCGGCAGCACCTTCATCGATGTCTTTGCGGAAAAGGCGCGCGCCCTTGGCAAGCAGATCAAGTATCTCGCCCAGGGCACGCTCTATCCCGACGTCATCGAATCGGTTTCTCCGATCGGCGGGCCATCCGCCACGATCAAGAGCCACCACAACGTGGGCGGTTTGCCCGAAGACCTGCAATTCAAGCTGGTCGAACCGCTGCGCGAGCTGTTCAAGGACGAGGTGCGCGCCGTGGGCCGCGAACTCGGACTGCCGAGCTATGTCGTCGACCGCCAACCCTTCCCGGGGCCGGGCCTCGCCGTGCGGATCATCGGCGACATCACCCCCGAGCGCATCGAGGTGCTCCAGCAGGCCGACCTGCGCGTGCGCGAGGAGATCATGAAGATGCCCAACCACCTCGACGTCTGGCAATACTTCGCCGTCCTGTTGCCGATCCAGTCCGTCGGCGTCATGGGCGACGACCGCACCTATGAAAACGTCGTGGCCGTGCGCGCCGTCGAAAGCCGCGACGGCATGACCGCCGACTGGTACAAGCTGCCCTACGACGTGATGGACTCCATCTCCAACCGGATCATCAACGAGGTGCGCGGCGTCAACCGCGTCTGCTACGACATCAGCTCCAAACCTCCCAGCACCATCGAGTGGGAATAGGCGGAAACTTGAAACTTGAAAACTGAAACTTGAAACCCATGGGCAGTGAATTTGACAGATGTGATCTGAAAGAGCGGACAACAGCGTTCGCGATTCAGGTCGTTCTCCTGTATCGACAGCTGCCATTGGAAAATGCGTATGACATTCAGGTTGCGGGCAAGCAGATCATTCGTTCGGGAACGTCTGTAGCGGCAAACTACCGGGAAGCATCCCGGGCACGAAGCAAGGCAGACTTTATCTCGAAAATAGACATATGCTCACAGGAAGCAGATGAAACGCTCCTGTGGCTGGAAATTTTAAGCAAGGGTTGTAATCTAAATTTAAGGGAAATTGAACCGTTGAAAAAAGAAGCCGATGAACTCATCTCCATTTTCGTCACGATGTCGAAAAAGAGTAAGGGATGACCCCTTTCAGGTTTCAAGTTTCATGTTTCAAGTTTCAGGAGTGAAGCTATGCCAAAAAGAACCGACATCCACCACATCCTAATCATTGGCTCCGGCCCGATCATCATCGGCCAGGCCTGCGAGTTCGACTATTCCGGCACCCAGGCCTGCAAGGCGCTGCGGGAGGAAGGCTACAAGATCACGCTGATCAACTCCAACCCGGCGACGATCATGACCGACCCCGCCACGGCCGACCGGACCTACATCGAGCCGATCACCCCCGAAGCGGTCGAGAAGATCATCATCAAGGAGCGGCCCGACGCGCTGCTGCCCACGCTCGGGGGGCAGACCGCGCTCAACACCGCCATGAGGCTGGTGAAGATGGGAGTGCTGGAAAAATATGGCGTCGAAATGATCGGTGCCAACTACGATGCCATCATGCGCGGCGAGGAGCGCGACCTGTTCAAGTCCGTCATGGCCGAGGCCGGCATTGAAACCCTGCGAAGCTTTCATGTCCACGATCTCGCCACGGCGCGTACCGTAGCGGAAGAAAAACTGGCCTTCCCGATCATCGTCCGTCCCTCTTTCACGCTGGGCGGCACCGGCGGGGGGATTGCCGCCGACATGGACGAGCTGATGAGGATCGTCGAAGGCGGCCTCAAGGCCAGCCTGACCAAGGAAGTGTTGCTCGAAGAGTCCGTCTTCGGTTGGAAAGAGTTTGAAATGGAGGTGATGCGCGACAAGAAGGATAACGCCGTCATTATCTGCGCCATCGAGAACATGGATCCGATGGGCATCCATACTGGCGACAGCATCACGGTGGCCCCGACGCAAACCCTGACCGACCGCGAATACCAGGTCATGCGCGATGCTTCGCTGAAGGTGCTCCGCGTCATCGGCGTCGAAACTGGTGGCTCGAACGTCCAGTTCTGCATCGACCCCGAAACCGGCCGCATGGCCATCATCGAGATGAACCCGCGCGTTTCGCGCTCCTCCGCCCTGGCCTCGAAGGCGACCGGCTTCCCGATCGCCAAGCTGGCCGCCAAGCTGGCCGTCGGCTACACGCTCGACGAGCTGCCCAACGACATCACCAAGGAGACGCCGGCCTGCTTCGAGCCGTCGATCGACTACGTCGTCACCAAGTTGCCGCGCTTCACCTTCGAAAAATTCCCGGCCGCGAACAACCTGCTCGGCGTCAGCATGAAGTCGGTTGGCGAAACCATGGCGATCGGCCGCAACTTCAAGGAGTCGTTGCAGAAGGCGTTTCGCTCGCTGGAGATCGGCGTGGATGGCCTCGACCTCAAGGCCGAAAAGAAGGTCAACGCCGCCAAGCTCGACGCCTATCTCACCACCACCTGCACCGAACGCACCATTGCCATCAAGATGGCGCTGAAGCGCGGCTATCCGATCGACAAGATCCACAAGATGACCCACCTCGACCCGTGGTTCATCGACCAGATCCTCCAGATCGTCGAGATCGAGAAGGAGGTTGCCGATGCGGCGGAGCTGGACTACGACCTGCTGAAGAAGGCGAAAAAGAACGGATTCTCGGACGAGCAGATCGGCACCTTGCGCGGCTGCAAGGGCAACGAGATCCGGATGCTGCGCAAAAAGCTGGGCATCATCCCGGTCTATAGCCTGGTCGATACCTGCGCCGGCGAATTCGCCGCTTCGACGCCCTACTTCTACTCCTGCTACGCCGACCTCGACGAGACGCGCAAGACCGGCAAGCAGAGTGTCATCGTGCTGGGTTCGGGGCCAAACCGCATCGGGCAGGGGATCGAGTTCGACTATTCCTGCGTCCACACCGTCAAGGCGCTGCGGGAAATGGGCTACGAGGCCATCATGGTCAATTCCAACCCGGAAACCGTTTCGACCGACTACGACACTTCGGACAAGCTCTACTTCGAGCCGCTCACCTTCGAAGACGTGATGAACATCTACGAAGCGGAGCAACCGATCGGCATGATTGTCCAGATGGGCGGCCAAACCCCGCTGAACCTAGCGGACCGCCTCTTCGAAGCGGGCGTGCCGATCCTCGGCACCTCGCCCAAGAGCATCGCCGCCGCCGAAGACCGCGAACTCTTCCGCCAACTGCTCGACAAGCTCCAGCTCAAGCAGCCGGAGTCGGCCACCGCCCGGACGTTGGCGCAGGCCGACGCCATTGCACGCCGCATCGGCTTCCCCGTCATGATCCGCCCGTCGTTCGTGCTCGGCGGCCGCGCCATGATGGTGGCCTATGAAGAGGCTGAACTCGAACCCTTCGTCAACGCCGCCTTCGCCGCCAGCCCGGATCATCCCGTCTTGATCGACCGCTTCCTTGAACACGCGATCGAGGTGGACGTCGATCTCGTGTGCGACGGCACCGATGTCTATATCGGCGGCGTCATGGAGCACGTCGAGGAAGCGGGCATCCATTCCGGCGACAGCGCGTGTTCGATCCCCCCCTATACGCTTTCCGACGACATGGTCGAACGCATCAAGGTTGCGTGCAAATCCATGGCGCTCGAAATCGGCGTCAAGGGGCTGATGAACGCGCAGATCGCGGTCAAGGAAAACGAATTCTACATCATCGAGGTCAATCCGCGCGCCTCGCGAACGGTGCCCTATGTCAGCAAGGCCACCAACGTGCCGTTGGCGAACATCGCCACGCAGGTGGCGATGGGCAAGACGCTCAAGGAACTCGGGATGGTGGGCTTCAAGCCCCGGATCGAGTGGTATGCCGTGAAGGAGGCGGTGTTCCCCTTCAACCGCTTTGCGGGCGTCGATCCGATCCTCGGACCGGAAATGAAATCGACCGGCGAGGTGATGGGCATCGACACCTGCTTCGAGCTGGCCTTCTGGAAGGCCGAACTCGCCGCCGGACAAGTCCTCCCGACCGAAGGCACCGTCTTCCTGAGCGCGAAGGATCGCGACAAGGAGTGGATCGTCGAAGTCGGCCGGGAATTCGCCGACCTTGGTTTCAAGCTGGTGGCCACGGGAGGAACGGCCCGGGCGTTGAATGACGCCGGGCTGGAGGTGTTGCTCACCCACAAGCTCTCGGAGGAGGGCAAGAACGTGATCGACCTGATGAAGGGAAACGGCGTCCAGTTGCTCATCAACACGCCCAGCGGCCCTGTCGCCCGCGTGGACGAGGTCAAGATCCGTTCGGAAGCGATCCTGCGCGGCTTGCCCATCGTGACCACCGAGTCGGGGGCAAAGGCGACCGTCCGGGCCATCCGCTACATCCGGAGCCACGACTGGAACGTGTGCTCGATCCAGGAATACCACGCCTCCTGACGCTCGCTGAGACGGAGCTTTCAGCTCCGTTGCGGAGGCTGGACATAAAAAAAACCGCCCGTGGTTCCGGGCGGTTTTTTTTATTCACGGACAAAGCGCGCATCTCGCTTCGGATCCGGCTTCCTTCTCGGCGCTTTTGGGCAGGTTGAGCTTGATGTGCAGGTCGCGCAATTGCTTCAGCTCGACGTTGCCGGGAGCACCCATGAGAAGATCCTGCGCCTTCTGGTTCATCGGGAAGGCAATGACTTCGCGGATATTGGGCTCGTCCGCCAGCAGCATGATCATGCGATCCACGCCCGGGGCGATGCCCGCATGCGGCGGCGGGCCGTACTGGAACGCGCGGTGCAGCGCCGGGAACTTGGCTTCGACGACTTCCCGGCCGTAGCCGGCGATTTCGAAGGCCTTGACCATCAGCTCGGGACTGTGGTTGCGGACGGCGCCGGAGGAGAGTTCGGTGCCGTTGCAGACGATGTCGTACTGGTAGGCCAGGATGTCGAGCGGGCTCTGGTTGAGCAGCGCATCCATTCCGCCCTGCGGCATGGAGAACGGATTGTGCGAAAACTCCACCTTGCCTTCGTCGTTGAGTTCGTACATCGGGAAATCGACGATCCAGCAAAACTTGAAGATGTTCGGGTCGATCAGCCCCAGCCGTTTGCCGATTTCGGTGCGCACCGCGCCGCCTATTTCCGCGGCAGCCTTGGCCTGGTCGGCGATGAAGAACATGACATCGCCATCGCCCACGCCGCCGAGTTGCTTGAGTTGCGCGAGGGTTTCCGGGGAGAGGAACTTGGCGATCGGGCTTTGGATTTCGCCGTCGATCCAGCGCAGGTAGCCGAGCCCCTTGGAACCGACCGATTTGGCGAATTCGATCAGGTCGTCGAAAAACTTGCGCGGCTGGCCGGCGCAACCCTTGGCGGCGATGGTCTTGACGACTCCGCCCGAGGCCACGACGCCGGCGAAGGCCTTGAATCCGCAATCGCGGAAGAGATCGCTGGCATCCTGCATGAAGAGCGGGTTGCGCAGGTCCGGCTTGTCGGAGCCATACTTTTCCATCGCTTCGCGGTAGGGGATGCGCACGAACGGGGGCTTATCGATCTGCTTGTCGGAAAATTCGGAGAAGATCGCATGGAGCACCTTCTCGTTGACCTCGAAGACATCGTCTTGCGTGGCAAACGCCAGCTCCATATCGAGCTGGTAGAATTCGCCCGGCGAGCGGTCGGCGCGTGCATCTTCGTCGCGGAAGCAGGGGGCGATCTGGAAATAGCGGTCGAAGCCGGAGGTCATGAGCAGCTGCTTGAACTGCTGGGGGGCCTGCGGCAGGGCGTAGAACTTGCCGGGATGGACGCGGCTCGGCACCAGGTAGTCGCGCGCGCCTTC
>JBGSLE010000046.1:0-7465 GCA_041740875.1 Pontiella sp.
GCCGGGGGCATCGAGCACCACGCGCCCGCCCTGCCCCGCAACGATCCCGGCCAGCTGAGCATAGGCATCGACCGGCGCCCCGGCCGGCAGCTTCCCGGAAATGGGCACCACGGCATTCGACAGATCCATCGCCGCAAAAACCGCGACCATTTCCGCCCATTCCGCCGGCGAGATCGGCGGCGTCTCCTCCACCAGTTCCGTCGTTTCAGGATTTCCCTGCTCCACCAGCGTCTGGCAAATCCGGGTTTCCCCGGCCACCGCCACGTGGCGGAACGGCACGCCTTCGCCGATGAGCATCTCCTCCAGCAACCGGCCGTTGGCGCCGCCGACAAAACCAACCAGCAGCGGCTCGCCGCCCAGCTGGCGCACCATGCGGGCCGTATTCGCCCCTTTGCCGCCGATGCCGATCGTCACATTCCTGGCCCGGTTCACGATGCCTTTTTCAAACCGGGAAAACTCGATGATGCGCTGCACACACGGCGTAAAGCCGCAACAAACAATGGGTTTGGGCGAGGTTGTTTCCATAGCCGGCGACTCTAGCCATTTTTTAGGAAAATGATAGTGGACAACACCGGAAATTCGGGTACTTTATGCGCTCCTTTATTGGAAACGGTGGGGTTGCGGAGCGGTCAAACGCGGCAGACTGTAAATCTGTTCTCTACGAGTTCGATGGTTCGAATCCATCCCCCACCACCATCTTAAACCTCGGTCGGAACCGCTGTTCCAACCGAGGTTTTTTTGTGCCCGGACACGGGAGCCTTCCATAAAAAAAGCCGGATGCAAAGAACGCACCCGGCTTGGGAAATTGGCGGACGATAAAACTACTTCGCGCCAAACGCGTAGACCGTCGTGGTCTTGTATTCGCTTCCGGGACGAAGGATCGTGCTCGGGAAAGCGGGCTGGTTGGGGCTGTCGGGATAGTGCTGGGTTTCGAGGCACAATCCGCCGCGGTGGACGTAGCTCTTGCCCGCCTTGCCCTTGAGGTTGCCGGAGAGGAAGTTGCCGCAATAGAACTGGATGCCCGGCTCCGCGGTGAAGACTTCCATGTAGCGGCCGGAGACCGGTTCGTAGACGGTGGCCGCCAACGTCAGCTGGCCTTCCTTGCCGCCCTTTTCCAGCACCCAGTTGTGGTCGTAGCCGAGGCCGAACGTCAGCTGCTCATGCGCCTGGCCAATGTCGCGGCCGATCGCCTTGGACTGCGTGAAGTCGAACGGGGTTCCGGCGACGGGGGCGATCTCGCCGGTGGGGATCAGCCCCACATCGACCGGCGTGAAGCCCTTGGCGTTGATCATCAGCTCATGGTCGAGGATGGTGCCTTCGCCCTCGCCCTTGAGGTTGAAGTAGGTGTGGTTGGTGAGGTTGACCGGCGTGGCCTTGTCGGTCGTGGCCAGATAGTCGATCTTCAGCTCGTTGGCGTCCGTCAGCGTGTAGGTGACGGCAATCGCAAGGTTGCCCGGATACCCCTCCTCGCCATCCTTGGCGAGATAGCTGAACTTCACCGCGTTCTTGCCGACGACTTCGGCGTCCCAGACCACCTTGTCGAAGCCGATGACGCCGCCGTGCAGGTGGTTTCCGTTGTTGTTGGCCTTCAACTCGTATTCCTTGCCGTCGAGGGTGAACTTGCCATTGGCGATGCGGTTGCCGTAGCGACCGACCACCGAGCCGAAATAGGGCTTGTCGACGGCGTTCATGTAGCCGGAGACATCGTTGTAGCCGAGCGCGATATCGGCCATGACGCCGTTGCGGTCGGCGGTCTGGATCGAAGTGACCGTTGCGCCGTAGTTGGTGACCTTCACCACGGTGCCCGCCTTGTTCCTGAGCGTGTAGAGGCGGATCGAATCAAAGTCCGCGCTCCTGACGCCCGACGTCGAGCAACCCGCCAAGAGCCCCGCCATGCCAACCATTCCTGCGATAAACAATACCCGTTTCATTTCTTGTCCCTTTCGTTTGTTGATGTCCAAGCTACTTTCCCTTTGCCTTTTTCTTGCCCTGATCCGCAGCCACGGCCTCCGGATGTTTGGCCAATATCGCTTTTATTTGGGATAGCACTTCCGGATGCGACGATGCGATGTTCTTCTTTTCCAACGCATCGGCTTTGTAGTCGTAGAGCTCGTATTCGGCGCTGCTTTCGACTGCGCCGGGAACCTTCCATTCGATCATGCGGTAACGCTCGGTGCGGATGGCGCGGCCAAGGCGCGGGCCGCGGTTGAAGGCGTGGTAGGCGTGGTCGCGCACGCTGGCCTTCGGATCCTTGAGCACGGGAACGAGGCTCTTGCCGTCCAGCCCCTGCGGCACCTGCGGCGCGGGCAGGCCGGCGAGTTCCACGAGGGTAGGATAGATATCGACCGTTTCGGCGAAGGCCCCTGTGCCCGAACCCGGACGGGCGATGCCCGGCGCAACGAAGATGAGCGGGATGCGGTTGTCCTGCTCATAGTTGGTATGCTTGGTCCAGGTGCCGTGGTCGCCGAAATGGTAGCCGTGGTCGCCCCATAGCATGATGACCGTGTTTTCGGCCAATCCCAGCCGGTCCAGTTCGTCGAGCACCCGGCCGAGCTGCGCATCCATGTAGCTGAGCGACGCAAAGTAGCCGTGCATCAGGGTGCGCGCCATGGCGTCGTCGATCTCCCCGGATTCCGGCACCGGCTTGTAGTTGCCGATCTCGCTGAATTTGGGTTTTCCGGCGAATTCCGGCGCACCTTCGGGCAGCGTACCGCGCTCGGTCAGCGCAAACTGTTCCGCCTTGTAGAGATCCCAATAGCGGGCCGGTGCGCAGAAGGGCAGGTGCGGCTTGGTGAAGCCGAGTGCCAAAAAGAAGGGTTCGCCCTGCTCCTTGAATTTTTGCAGCCGCTTGATGCCCTCGAGCGCGATGCGCCCGTCGGCATAGGCGTCGTCGCCGACATCGGCCTTCTCCCACGCCGCGCCGCGCGGCAGCTCGTTGATCTTGTTGAGCTCCTGGTTGGCGAAGTAGGCCTCTTCGCGCGTCAACTGGCCGCCAGTGCTCTCTTCGAGCACATAGTCGACAACCTTGTCCTTGTGGAACGGCACACTCCAGGAGGCGTCGTCGCCCGGGTTCCCGTGGCCGATGTGGAAGATTTTACCGACGCCCTCGGGCTTGTAGCCATGCTTCATGAAATACTGGGTAAGGGTGACCGCGTCGGGAGCGACTTCGCGAAAGCTCTGGCTTAGTCCGTAGATCCCCAGCGAGGTCGAGCGCACGCCAACCATCAGGTTGTTGCGCGACGGCGCGCAGACCGCCTGGTTGCAGTAGGCCCGGTCAAAGCGCATGCCGCGCGCCGCCAGCCGGTCAAGATTCGGCGAATGGACAAAATCCGCCCCGTAGGCACCAAAGGCCGGCTTGAGGTCGTCGACCAGGATCATCAACACATTCGGCTTTTTATCGGCATGGGCCGCAACGGAGATCGCCGCAACGGACGCAAGTAGGATAAGTTTCTTCATGGTGTTTCCCTTCATTTAATTTGCCTTCATGGCGGAATTTTCCATGAAAGTTGCTTTATACATACATCGGCGGGGGATGTCATGTCGCATAAACCAATGACAAAAAAGCTCCCACCCGTTCCGTCCAGACGGAAGCGGCGGGAGCCAGCACCCCGCTGGGCGGAGTCCGTCGCCTGCTAGTTTTTCTCGCCGCCTATCTTGAGTCCGCCCGGCTGGATCCCGATTGTTTCAGGAGCATACTTGGCGGGACTAAACTCCGGGTTCGGCACGGGCACAACCGTATCGGCCGCGTCGAGATAGGCCGAGATCAACCCATCCAGCTTCTGCACCTTTTCCGGGTGGGCGGAGGCGAGGTCGTTGGCTTCGCCCAAATCGTCCTTCAGGTTGTAGAGCCGGTAGCCGTGCGCCCCGTCCTCGCCCTGGTGGAAGAGGCGGATCAGCTTCCAGTCGCCGCTATGCACCGAAATCGAGGGTGGCAGCCAATCGGGAACCGGCGGCGAGTGCGGGAAATAGGTGAAGATCGCTTCCCGGCCCAGCTTGCCACCCTGCAACGCGGGCGTGATGTCGATGCCATCCACCTCATGGTTGCGGGGCATGGGGATGCCGAGCTGCTTCAGCAAGGTCGTGTAGAAGTCCGAGGTTTGGATAATCTCGTCGCTATGGCTTCCGGGCGCTGTCACACCCGGCCAAACCACCACGCAGGGCACGCGGATGCCGCCTTCGTACATGGTCGCCTTGCCGCCGCGCAACGGGCGGTTGCTGGTCGGTTCGACCACGAATTCCTTCCCGTCCTTGCCGGTTTCGCGTATGCCGTTGTACATGTTGCCGCCGTTGTCGGCGATGAAGACGATGGCGGTGCGATCCGCCAAACCCGCGGCGTCCACGGCATCCAGCAAGGAGCCGACGGCATCGTCCATGGAGTGGATCATGGCCGCGTAGGTCGGCGAGTGCTGCGGATTGTCCATGTCGATCTTTTCGCGGTATTGCGCAATCAGCTCCTCCTTGGCATCGAACGGGGCGTGGACCGAAAACATCCAGTAGTTCATGTAGAACGGCTTGCCCTTCACTTTTTGCAACCAGGCCACCGCCTCTTCGGCCATGCGGTCCTCGATATGCTCGCCGGGCTTGTTCTCCTTGAAGTTCTTGTACTTCCACGGGGCAACGAAGCTGCCGGCGGGAGAGGGGCCGGGATGGTGCGGGATATCGACGTCGAAACCGTGTTCGAGCGGGCTGTAGGGCTCCGGCCCCAGATGCCACTTGCCGAAATGGGCCGTGGCATAGCCGGCCTTCTTCACCAGCTTGCCAAGGGTTGGCAGCTTGGTATCAAGCCGCAACGCCGATTCCGTCTCGATCGCCTTGTTGCCCGCCGGCGCGGATTTTTTGAGTTCCGCTTTGAACAGCGCCTTGGGCAGGTGGTGCTGGGGCGCGGTCGAACCGTGCCGCGCCGGGGTCTGGCCGGTCATGATGCTCGCGCGGGTTGGCGAACAGAGCGGACTGTTGGAATAGGCGCGGCTGAAGGTCATGCCGCGCTTGGCCAGCCGCTCCAGGTTCGGCGTCTCGTACAGGCTGGTCTTGCCGTAGAGCGTCGTGTCCGCCCAGCCGAGGTCGTCGGCCAGGATGAAAACCACGTTCATCGGCTTTGCGGCGAAGGCCGTTGATGCCGCCAGCACGGCGGCCAGGGTGATCGATTTTGCATTCAGTACATTCATTCGTTCGCCTTTTTCTTTTTTCCTTTTCCCGCCTTGGGGGCTTTCGTTTTGCGTTCGTCGGAAGCCTCGCCCACAAAGCGATCTTCAGCCTCGTTGAGGTGACGGTAGATCGGCTCGCCGCCCGCGTTCTTGAACTGGGTGACATTCTCCTTCGCCCATTCGTCATAGAGCTTCACCATGCGCGCGGCCTGCTCGGGCTGCGCGGCAAAGAGGTCGTTCAATTCCGTGCGGTCGCCTTTCAAATTGAAGAGCTCCCACGGGCGGTTCCAGTCGGAGACGAGTTTCCAGTCGCCGGCGATCACCGCGCGGTGGTCGAACAGTTGGAAATAGAGCGTTTTATGCGGCGCGCGCTCTCCGCCCGCCAACACGGGGAGCAGGCTTTTCCCCGGAAGCGGGTCGATCTTTTTGCCATCGGATTCCTGCGGCCAAGCACCGCCGCCCACATCCACGAAGGTCGCCATCAAATCGATGATGTGCGCGCGCTGGTCGGTGACGGTTCCTGTTTTTTTAACCACGGCGGGCCAGCTGGCAATGCATACGGTGCAGCTACCGCCGTTGAACATGTTGCGCTTGTAGTGGCGGAACGGCGTTGCGCTCAGGTTGGCCCAGCCGAGGCCAACGTTCAGGTTGGCCTGCCCCTTGAGCACCATTTCCGCCGTGCGCTTCGGGCCATGGTCATACGGGCTGGCCCCGTTGTCGCTCAAGAAGACCACCAGCGTATTTTCCTCTTCACCGAGCTTGCGGACCGTTTCCAGCACGCGGCCGATGGCCTGGTCCATGCGGTCGACCATCGCGGCATAGACCGCCATGCGCGCATCCTCGAAATCCTGCTCCTCTTCCGTCAGCGAATCCCACGCGGGAACGGTGCCGGGGCGAGGAGGAAGCTTCCACTCCGGCCGCATGACGCCCTGCTCCACCAGCCGCTGGTAGCGCTGCTCGCGCAACACATCCCAACCGATCCGGTATTTGCCGCGGTATTTCGCGATGTCGTCCGGCAGGGCTTGCAGCGGCGAATGCGGCGCGTTGAAGGCGAGATACATGAAAAACGGCTTGGCCGGATCCTTCTGGTGCGCCGCATCGATGAACTGGATCGCATAGTCCGCGTTGGCATCGGTGGTGTAGAAGGAGCCGTCCGTCGGCTTAAAGGGCTCGCTGTCGAGGTGGTGCGAGGGATTCCCCTCGAAATAATCGCTGGCACCGCTGAGGTGGCCGAAATAGCGGTCGAAGCCGCGATCCACCGGATTACCATCCATGTGCCACTTGCCCAGCGCAAAGGTGTCGTAGCCCGCCAGGCGCATCGCCTGGCCCATGGTGATGCCCTGCTTGATGCCGAGCCCGCACGTTTGCCAATACTGCCCACTCATCAGCGAAGCGCGCGTCGGCTCGCACTTGGCGGAATTGAAGAACTGCGAAAAGCGGATCCCGTTCGCGGCGAGCCGGTCGAGGTTGGGCGTCTGGATTTCGCCGCCATAGCAGCCCAGGTCGGAATAGCCCATGTCGTCGGCCAGGATCAGGATAATGTTGGGGGGCTTGCCTTCGGCGGCCACCACCCCTGTCAGCGCCATCAGCCAGACGCCCAATACCGCGTTCGCCACCTTTGCTTCAAAACCATTCATCCTCATTCAAAAGCCCCCTTGAGAAACTGTTTACTGTACGATGAAAGGGCGCATTCTTGGACAAGAGGATTTTCTTTGCAACCAAAACCATCGGCAGGATGCTGGGCAAAAACCGGAAAGAGCGACGGCGGGGCCATGCGACACGATCCAATACCAACATCCGCCGGGAGGTGTCGCTGTGCCGTGGACGGGTGAAAAGCTATTTCAACCCAAGCACAACGAACGTCGGCAGGCCTTGCACCCCGAAGCGTTCCATCACGGCCTTCGTTTCCGGATCGGTCGGGTTTTCGGCGACATACTTGATGAAGGTATAGCCCACGAGGTGCGCCTTGACGGCCTCGTCCTTGAACGTGGTCCTGTCCATCGCCTTGCAGTTCTTGCACCAGCTCGCCCAGAAGTCGATGAAGACCGGCGTGCCGTCGTTGGCCGCCTGCTGCAAGGCCTCCGCGAAGCCGTCGTTGCTATTGCCGTCGATCACGAGATGGCCCTGGATCTCCCCGGCGTCGGTCACATCCACCGGACGGAACGCCCGGTAGCTCAGATGCCCGTAGTACAGGGCGAAGAAGATGATCCCCACGCCAAAGCCATATTTGACGAACTCCATCCACCGGCCGGGTTTGGGCAGGAACGAAAGCCCCGCCCCGGCAAACGGCCAAGGCAGCGCCATGCCGATGCCCAGGATGA
>JBGSLE010000047.1:0-2128 GCA_041740875.1 Pontiella sp.
CAGCGGGGTGCCGCCGTGCGCGTAGAGGAAGTTGATCGGAACGCTGCCGATGCCGAGTTCGCGCAGGGCGAGGGCGAGGTCGATGCGGTCATCCCACGATTCGCCGAGGCCGAAGAGTCCGCCGCAGCAGACTTCCAGTCCCGCCGCTTGGGCGGCTTTGACGGTGTCGCGGCGCTGTTGCCAGGTTTGGGTGGAGCAGATGCGCGGGTAGTGGTTTTCGGAGGTTTCGAGGTTGTGGTGGAAGCGGACGATGCCCGCCTGCTTGAGCGCGGCCAGCTCGTCTTGCGCCAGTCGGCCGAGCGAGGCGCAGACCGGCGTATCTCCGCCTCCGCCGATTTCCCTGGCGGTATCGGCCAATAGGGCGAGTTCCGCGCCGGAGAGCTTGCCGCCGCTGGTTACGACGCCGCAGTGGCGGTCGTTGGCCGCGATGGTTTCGGCGATGCGTTGCTTGAGATCGCTTTTTTCGAGGAAGGGGTAGGATTCGATGGCGGTGGAGTGGTGGCCGCTCTGGGAGCAGAAGCGGCAGTCCATGTCGCACCGGCCGCTTTTGGCGTTGATGATGGAGCAGAGCTGGATTTTGTTGCCGAAGTGCGCCTCGCGGATCCGGGTGGCGCCTTGGAGCAGTTCCGCCTCGCCGCACGCCAGCAACTGTAGCGCCTCCTGTCTGGAGCAACCCTTCCCCTCGACCGCCTTTTCCACCAAGCCTTGCACCATTTCCCGTCCCGCCTTTCCGTGGTTGGAAGGCCGGAGGTTACGGATGCGCGCGAATTTGAAAAGACTATTCCGTCCGGGCCGGAACCACCATGACGTTGCAATCGGCGTGGCGCAGGACGGCTTCGGAGACGCTGCCGAGCAAGGCCTTGTGCAAAAGCCCGTGCCCGTGGGAGCCGAGGACGATAAGGCCAACCGCGAGTTCGCCGGCCTTTTCAACGATCTGTTTGGCGGCGTCCCCCTTGAGTAGCACCGCCTGGGCGTCGACGCCATCCGCGCGGAGCCTGGCGGCGATGGCGTGCAGATGGGCGTGTTCGTACTTGAGTTCCTCGGCGCTGATTTCGCGGGCGAGCTGGACGTCGCCGGGCATGCCGATAAATTCGGGGGCGTAGCCCATGAATTGGGTGGATTCGTAGATCATCGACTGGGTTTCGTCGGAGCCGACATGGAGGATCCAAAGCTTGGTTTGCAGCGCCTTGGCATAGTGCGCGGCCTGGGTAAGGACTGGATCGGTTGATTTCGAGAAGTCGACCGCCGCGAGGATTGGTTGCATGGTGCCCTCCTTGGTTGGCGAACCCCATTCTAGCTGCTGGAAGCGGCTTGGCAAGCGCGGGTTGCGCCGGCGTTCCTATCTGGCGGGCGCCAAGGCGGGAAAGACCATGGAAATAGTGGTGCCGGCGGCGCTGGTTTCGATGTCGAGCTGGCCGTTGTGGTCGATCACGGCCCGCTTGGCGATCGGCAGGCCGAGTCCGAGGCCGCGCGCCTTGGTGGTGCTGAAAGGGGAAAAAAGCTTGTCGCGCAGCGCTTCCTTGATGCCGCTGCCGTTGTCCGTGGCGATCACGTAGATTTTTCCGCCGCCATCCTGCAACGCCCGTCCCTTGAGGGTGATGCCGATGCGCGAGCCGGGCTTGTTGCCGAGGTTTTCGGCGGCGTTGCGCACGAGGTGGTAGATGCACTCCTCCATCGATGCGGCATCGCCGTTGATCTGCAAGGGGGTATCGTCGGTCGCGAGGTGGATCTTGAGGTTTTCGTGGCCGAATTCGGACTTGATGCGGGCCACGGCGTGCTCGATCGGCGTGCGCAAATCCAGCGGCTTCAATACGGGCTTGGGCGGGTTGGCGAATTCGTTGATCTTGTCGATGATGTGGTCGAGCTGGCCGATTTCCGTGGTGACCTGCTGGCTGAATTCGGCGCGGAAGTCGGGGTCGTCGTAGCGTTTCGGCAGCAGCTGCGCAAAGGTCTTGATGGCGACGAGCGGGTTGCGGATTTCGTGGCTCATGCCCGAAGCCAGCTCGTTCCAGAAGGCGGCGCGCTCCAACTGCTGCTCCTTTTCCTGGAGCAGTTTCACGCCGGTGACGTCGTGCAGCATCACCATGGCGCCCACGCAGCTTCCGCCGTCGAGCAGGCGGCGGGCCTC
>JBGSLE010000048.1:0-4474 GCA_041740875.1 Pontiella sp.
GATGGCGGCGGTGACGGCGCCAAAGGCGCGGATGGCCTGCCTGCGCTTGACGGCGGCATGCAGGAAAAGCGCGGCGGCGGCGGCAGGCACGAGCCAGAGCCAGAGCAGCATGGTTGGATGGTAGAAGTGGACCGGCATTAGGGAATCCTCCGGAGCCAGGTGGTGGCGAGCGCGGTGTGGAACGCCAGTAGCAAAAGGGCGGAGGCGGCGAAGGGCTGGAAGATTTCCTGGTAGGTCTGGTAGCGCTCGGTCTCGATTTCGCTGGTCTCCATGGCGTTGATCTCGGCGTAGACGTCGCGCAGCGAGGCTTCGTCGGTGGCGCGGCGGTAGATGCCGCCGGTGGTTTCGGCCATTTTCTGGAGGATGCGCTCCTGCACCGGCGGGTCGGCCTCGATCTTCACGGGGCCGTCCGGCGTTTGGATGGTCTTGAGTTCGGGCGGATCGGTGATGGCGATGGTGTGGATGCGGATGCCCCAGTGTTCGGCCAGCGCCGCGCCCTCCATGGGCAGGTGACGGCCGCAGTTGTTGTTGCCGTCGGTGAGCAGGATCACCACCTTGCTCTTGATGGCGTAGCCCGGTGTTCCGCCCTTTTCGGCGGCATAGCGCTCTTCCGCCGTCTTCAGCCGCGCGGCGGCCAGCGCCACGGCGTCGCCAAAAGCGGTGCCGTCCTCGTTCGGGCGCGATTCGATGGCGAGGTCGCGGATGAAGTAGAGCAGCGATTCGTGGCCGAGGGTGAGCGGGCAGACGGTGTCGGCGTAGCGCGCGAAGGTGATGAGGCCGATCAGGTCGTCGGGGCGGTCCGAGGCGAACTCCTCGACCACGAGCTTGGTGACCTCCATGCGGCTCATGGTGGTGTCGCGGAACGGCATGGAGATATCCATCGAACTGGAAATGTCCACCACCAGCTCGATGGCGATGCCCTCCTTCGGGATGCCCTGCGCCAGGTCGCGCACCTGCGGCCGGGGCCAAGGCGATGGAGAGCAGCGCGAGCGCGAAAACGGGGAGCCAGGCGAGCAGGGGCATGCAGCGCTGGCGCACGGTTTGCGGTATTGCGTGGAAAGCTGCCAGCGTGGAAAACCGCAGCGCCGCCCCGCCGGGCTTGCGGAGTTGGTCGAGGGCCATTTTCAAAACGGCCAGCAGCAGGAGCAACGCCCATGGAAACGCTAGGCGCATGGCGGAACCTCCTTCATCTTTTTGACAAAGGCGCGAACATACGCTTCCAGCTCGGCGGCAAATCCGGGGGGAATCTTATTGGAGAACCGGATCTGCTCGCTTTCGATCAATATTCTTTCCAGCGGCGCGCGGCGGCCCAGCAGGAGCTTCTTGGGCAGGCCCGGCAGGATTTCGGGAATGGTCCGGCCGGCCGTGGGCAGCCGGAATCGGCCTTCGATGAAGGCCAGCAGGATTTGCGTCAGCGCCTGGATGCGGGGCAAGGCCTCATCCGGCAGGTTTTCCAAGGCCAGCCAGGCGGCTTCGTGCGGTAGGAGCACCACGACCGGCTTTGGACGGCGCTTCCGCCGGATCGCCCAAGCCAGCAGCGCCAAAACGCCGGCCGTTCCCGCCAATAACCGCCACCGTTGCCGCTGTTGCACCTCTTCCGGCAGCAGCTCGGCCGGTGCGGCGAGATCCCTGATTTCGAGCGTTGCGAGGTTGGCGGGCAGCAGCGAGCGGACGACGACGGGAAACGGCTCGGTGGCAACGGCGCTGCCGCCCGCGCGGATTTCCATCGACTGGAACAAGTTGGTGCCCGGAAGGGTGGGAACCAGCAGCCAAACGTAGCGGTGGAGGAGCTTGCCGTTCGGAAGCATTTGCGCCGGTTCGGCGTAGCGATCGGCCACCGCGAAATCCTGCACCAGATCCTCGGTTTCCGGCACCTCCACGGCGGCGTCCGGCGGGGCGTGGACGTCGAGCTCGAAGCGGATCGTTCCGGAGGAGGGAATGTTCGTTTCGCTGCACGACACAATGACCGTGACGGACTCCTGCCGGTATTGCCTGGAATAAACGGGTTCGGCGGGCGTATCAACCGGCCCTGTGTTTTTGGAGCAGCCGGCTGCGGCCGCGAGGAGGCATAAAAGGCATGTGGCCCGTTTTTTCACAGCGTCTGCCTCCGTTCGCGGGTGCGGAAGAAGCGGATGAGGTCGCGCAGGTAGTCGCGGTCGGTGCGGACGTCGACCTGGTCGATGTTGAGCCGGGCGAGGGTTTCGCGCCGCCCGAGCTGGCGGGCGGTGGCGCTGGCGCCGAATTTTTTGCGGGCGGCGGCACTGGCGGTATCGACAAGGAGTTGCTCGCCCGTTTCGGCGTCGGAGAGTTCAACGAGGCCGGCATTGGGCAGTTCGAGTTCGCGCGGGTCGGTGATGGTGATGGCGATGAGGTCGTAGTGTAGCGCGGCCAGCCGGAGCGCCTTGTCGTAGCCGTCGTCCTGGAAGTCGGATACCAAGAACACGACGCACTTTTTCTTCACCATCTTGCCGAGATAGTCGAGTGCGCAGGCGATACGCGTGCCAGTCCGCTTAGGCTGGAAGCTGAGGATTTGGCGGATAATGTGCAGGACGTGCATCTGCCCTTTACCAGGCGGGACAAACTGCTCGATTTCGTCGGTAAAGATGATCAGCCCGACCTTGTCGTTGTTCTTGATGGCGGAGAAGGCCAGCAGGCCGCAGAGTTCAGCGGCGGTTTCATTTTTGGTTTTTCCGGCCGAGCCAAAGGTGCCCGAGGCGGACATATCGACCAGGAAGAAGAGCGCCTGTTCGCGTTCCTCGATGTAGCGCTTCACAAACGGCTTGCCGGTACGGGCGGTGACGTTCCAGTCGATCGTACGCACCTCGTCGCCGGGCTGGTATTCGCGCACCTCGTCAAACTCCATGCCACGCCCCTTGAAGACGCTCTGGTATTCGCCGCCGAGTAGCTCGTCGACCACCTTGCGGCTGACGATCTCGATCTCGCGGACCTTTTTGAGCAGGGCGGTATGGGTGGGGGAAGGCATTGGAATTAAGAATGAAGAATTAAGAATGAAGAATGGAGAATGCAGAATTAAGCATGGTAGGTCTACAACGCCCTTATTTGTTGTTCTGCGCTGTTTTGCGTGAGGCGGCCATGATCGCCGTGATTTCTTCGGCTTCCTTTTTTAGAGGTTCGACTTTGTCCTTCGGGAGTAGCTGGCCATCCATGATTAGTTCGAGCCAGAATTCTGTTTCGTCGGCTTCCTCCAGAACGGTGCCGAGTTTTGCAATGAATTCGGCATCGGAACGCGCCCGGCACGCAGCGCGGTAGTTGGCACCCACGGAAGTTCCTGATCGCATGATTTGATTGGCAACGACTTTCCCTGCCACCGAATGAGGGAGCGCATCGACCAGCTTCATGATGCGTAGCGCAAATTGCTTCGTTCGTTCCTTAAGTTCATCGCCTTTCATAGCGCTCCTTCTCCAAAAGCGTCGCAGACCCACTATTCTTAAATCTGAATTCTTAATTCTTCATTTCTCAAGGAACCTCGACGGTATCGAGGATCTGTTTGAGGATATCGACCGAGCTCTTTTCATCGGCGGCGGCTTCGTAGGTGAGGAGGATGCGGTGGCGCAGCACGTCGAGTGCGACATCCTTGACATCCTGAGGAACGACATAGCCGCGGCCGTTGAGCAGGGCGCGGCCGCGCGCGGCGATGGAGAGGAAGATGGTCGCGCGCGGGGAGGCGCCGTAGCGGATGTAGCGGGCGCAATCGAGGCCAAAGGCAGCCGGATCGCGCGTGGCCTGAACGAGGTCGAGAATGTAGTGCTCGAGCTTTTCGTCCAGGAACACCTCGTCGACCATGCCGCGTAGCCGGAGGATATCGGCAATTTCCATGACGGAGTTGACGGCCAGGTCGACCTTGGTTTTGCCCATGCGCTTGAGGATGCGGTGCTCCTCCTCTTTGGTGGGATAGACAACGTTGAGTTTGAACATGAAGCGGTCGACCTGCGCCTCGGGCAGATGGTAGGTGCCCTCCTGCTCGACGGGGTTCTGGGTGGCGAGGACGAGGAAGGGTTCGTCGAGCTTGTAGGTGGTGTCGCCGATCGAGACCTGGTGTTCCTGCATGGCTTCGAGCAGCGCGCTCTGCACCTTGGCGGGCGAGCGGTTGATTTCGTCGGCCAGGATGATGTTGGCGAAGATGGGACCCTTGTGGGGGGTGAACTCGTTGTTGCGCGGGTTGTAGATCATCGTGCCGATGAGGTCGCCCGGCAGCAGGTCGGGCGTGAACTGGATGCGGTTGAACCTGGCGCGCAGCGTCTGGGCGAGGGTGGTGACGGCGAGCGTCTTGGCCAAGCCGGGAATCCCTTCGATCAGCACATGCCCGTTGCAGAGCAGCGCCGCATTCTGGGCACGCACCGCGAGGGGGAGCCGGTCGAGCAACTGCCGGCCGTGATAGACGGCGAGCAAATCACCGTCATGCAGGCGGCCACGCGGCAGGTGCGGTTCGACGAAGCGATCGAGCACTACCTGC
>JBGSLE010000049.1:0-10871 GCA_041740875.1 Pontiella sp.
GTTCCGGCAGCGAGGTGCCGGCCGCGACGATCGTCAGGCCGATCACCAGGTCGCTGACGCCAAGCCTTTGGGCGATCGCCACCGCGCCGTCCACCAGCCACTTCGAGCCCAGCACCAGCAAGGCGAGCCCGGCGAGGATCAGGATGGAATCCTTCACGATGGTCGTGGGCGAGAGCGGCTCCTTGTCGCCGTATTCCCGGGCGAATTCCTGCTGGATCTCCCGGCTTTCGCGGCGGCTTTGGCGGATCAGGAAGACCGTGTAGGCGAATATGCCGGCGAACAGGAGCACGCCTTCGGCGCGTCCGATAACGCCGTTGAGGGCGAAGAGGTAGGCCACGACGGAAGCGCCGATCATCAGCGGCACGTCCAGCCGGATGAGCTGCATCGAAACCACCAGCGGCGCCACCAGCGCCGAGATCCCGAGGATCAGCAGGATGTTGAAAACGTTGCTGCCAATCACGTTGCCCATCGCAATGTTGGCCTGTCCAGAGAGGCCGGAAACCGTGCTCACCGCCATTTCGGGCGCGCTGGTGCCGAAGGCCACCACCGTCAGGCCGATCACCAGCGGCGATACGCCGAACGTGGCCGCCAGCTTCGACGCGCCCCTGACCAGCGCCTCGGCGCCAACCACCAGCAGCACCAGTCCGATGACAAGAAAGAGGTATTCCATGGGGTTTCCTTGGGTTGAAATGCGCGGATTGATACGCTTCTTGCCCGTTGGCCGCCAGCATAAACCGTTGCTTTTGCATGCAGGCGCGCATCGCGCCGGGAAAAGGCGTTGCCTGCGGCCGTTGCGCCTGCCATAGTGCGCGCATTTTTTCACGGAAGGCCGCCAACCGATGTCGTTTATCCTTTTTCTAAAAACCGTCTTGCTGGGGATCCTTGAGGGCGTGACGGAATTCCTCCCCGTCAGCAGTACCGGCCACATGATCCTGGCCGACGAGTTCATCCAGCTCTGCGACGATCCGGCCTTCACGGCGAGCTTCACCGTCTTCATCCAGACCGGCGCCATCCTGGCGGTGGTGGTGCTCTTCCGGCGCGAGCTCTGGCCTTTTTCAGGCACCCGGCTTGAGCAGGGCCGCAAGTGGCTGCTGTGGGCGAAGACCCTGGTCGCGTTCCTGCCGGCGGCTGTGGCGGGGCTGTTGTTCCACGAGGCCATCGAACGCCATCTCTTCAACCCCGTCACCGTGGCGGCGGCGCTGATCGTCTACGGCGTGGTGCTGATCCTCTTCGAACGCGGGCACAAGGTCCGTCCGGATGCGCTGCACTCGGTCGACGACCTGACTTTCCGGACGGCCTTCCTGATCGGGGTTTTCCAGTGTTTGGCGCTGGTTCCGGGCACCTCGCGCTCGACCGCCACGATCCTGGGTGGAATGCTGCTCGGACTCAACCGCACCTTGGCGGCGGAATTCTCCTTCTTCCTGGCCGTGCCGACCATTGCGGCGGCGGGGCTTTTCAAGCTACTGCAGACCGACGGCTCCTTCTCCGGCACGGAATGGCTGATGCTGGCCGTCGGTTTTGTGGCGTCGTACGCCACCGCCGCCGTCGTCATCAAATGGCTAATGCATTTCCTGCGGAAGCACAGCTTCATGGTGTTTGGCTGGTACCGCATCCTGCTCGGGCTGGCGGTGCTGGGTTGGTGGATTTCCAAATAGGGTGGCCGCGGCCGCATAGGATGCGGTTGCTTTTGCGCCCGGAATCCAATAAATACGCGGACTCTAAACCGGGGGCCCATGCCCCCTGCTTATCGGGAATGGAATAGGGGGATGGCATGAATGGCGATCTGATCCTGACGGTGGTTTCTACCGTGCTGGGCGGGTTGGGGGTTTTCCTGCTCGGCATGAAATACATGTCCGAGGGCTTGCAGGCGGTATCCGGCGAACGGCTGCGCAAGATCATCGCGGTCGCCACCGACAACCGCTTCATGGGGTTGCTGGTTGGTTTGGCCATCACCTCGATCATCCAGTCGAGTTCCGTCACCACGGTCATGGTGGTGGGGTTGGTCAACAGCGCCATGATGACGCTGACGCAGGCGATCGGGGTGATTTTCGGCGCAAACATCGGCACCACGGTCACGGCCTGGATCCTGACGCTCAAGATCGGCCAGTACGGTCTGCCGCTGCTGGGCCTTGCGGCCTTCTTCTTCCTGTTCTCCAAGAACGAACGGCTGCGCTATTCCGGCATGACGCTCATGGGGATCGGCATGGTCTTTTTCGGGTTGGAGCTGATGACGGCCGGATTCAAGCCGTTGCGCACGCTGCCGGAATTCGTCAAGTGGTTCCATTCGTTCGAGGCGACCTCCTATCTGGGGGTGATGAAGTGCGTGGCCGTCGGGTGCGTCCTCACCATGATCGTCCAATCCTCGTCGGCCACGGTCGGCATCACGATGGGGCTGGCCAGCACCGGCATGATCAATTTTGAAACCGCCGGATCGCTCGTGCTGGGCGAGAACATCGGCACCACCATCACCGCTTGGCTGGCGTCGCTGGGAACCAACACGACGGCCAAGCGGGCGGCGTATGCCCATATCTGCTTCAACACCCTCGGCGTGGTTTGGATCACCCTGATTGCGCTGCCGCTCTATTTCCCGCTGGTGGCCCGTTTCATCGGGCACGACCCCGACACCCTGGTTGCGCTCGAAAACGGCGAACCCTCCTATCCCTACATCATGGCGGCGATCGCCGCGGTCCATACCGGCTTCAACGTGGCCAATACCCTTCTTTTCATCCCCTTCGTCCGGCAGCTGGCATGGCTGGTTTCGAAAATCGTGCCGGAAAAGCAGGCGGAGGCGGAGATCCCCCATCTCATCCATTTGGATGTCCGCATGCTCGACACGCCCGCCATCGGCATCATGCAGTCCCATAAGCAGATTGTCGCCATGGCCGAGCAGTGCGAAACGATGATCGGGAAACTGGCGCCCCTGCTGGATGTCGGCACGCAGGACGAGAAGGCCGAGGAAAGCATTTTCCACGCCGAGCAGCTGCTCGACACCGTCCAGAAGGATGTCATGTTGTTCCTCGGCGAATTGCTGAGCGGCCAGGTGCCGCATGACGTGACCGAAAAGGCGCGCGGCCATATGCGGATGGCCGATGAATACGAGTCGGTCAGCGACTATGCGGCCAGCGTGCTCAAGGGGCTCTGCAAGCTCCGCCGAAACCAGCTGCGGTTTTCGCCGGAGGGGCTGGCGGAGTTCACGAAGCTCAACCAACTCGTGCTGGACTATCTGCGCAACGTCGGCGCCGCCGTGCGGGCGGAAGACCCGAAGGCTGCCGGAAGCCTCCTGGCCGTCAACAACGACATCAACCGCTTCATCAAGGATTGCCGCGAAGCCCACCTCTCCCGGGTCGCCGCAGGAAAGGTCGTTCCGCTGAACAGCCTGGTCTACACGGATTTGCTCAACTTTTACCGGCGCATCAACGACCACACCCTCAACATAGCCGAAGTCGCCGCTGGCGTTAAGTAGGGTGGGATCCGCGCCGGCGCGATTCCGTTGGGCCGCAGCCTAATGCTCGACGGGGAGGGCGGTCTCGGCCGCGATGGTCGCGCGGCGGTCGAGCAGGTCGATGCTTTTCCAGCGGCCGGTGCGGAAGCGCAGCGCGAAGCCAATGCCCAGAATGACGATGTAGAGCAGCGTCCAGGTCCAGCTCAGGTAGAATCCGCCCTTGAAGACCAGCACGATCAGCAGCTGGCCGAGCACCAGGAACCCCCACGCGACGACCGACTGGAACCACATCACGAAATGGGTGTCGCCCGCGCCCTTGAGCGCGCCGGAGAGGATGATGGCCGTGGCGTCGGCCACGCCCCAGACGGCGAGCATGACGAGCAGGATGCGCACCGCCTTGAAGAGTTCCGCGAACGGCACCGTTGCGGGGGCGTTGCCCTCGAAGACGTTGGTGTAGAAGCCGGGGAAGAGCAGGAAGGTGGCGCCGATCGCGGCGATGTAGCCGACGCCGATCTTGAGCGCGAGCCAGCCGACCCGTTCGGCATGGTCGGGCTGGTTGCGGCCGAGGTATTGGCCGACGAGGATCGAGGCGGCCACCCCCAGTCCGATCATCGGCATGAAGGCGATCAGGTTGATGCTCAAGGCAATGTTGCTGGCGATGTGCGCGATGGCCCCCATGCGGCCGATGAGCAGCACGAAGATGGTGAAGGCCGCCACGTCGAAGAACCAGTGGATGCCCGAGGGCAGGCCGAAGCGGATCATCCGCTTGAAGAGCCAGGGATCGTAGCGCAGGGTTTCAATGGTCTTGAATTCGGTGCGCGCCGGCTTGGCGAAGTAGAGCAGGGCGAAGATCAGCGGGCTGGTCCACGAGCCGATCACGGTCGCCCACCCGGCCCCGGCGATGCCCATTTCCGGGCAGCCCCATTTGCCGAAGATGAGGCAATAGTTGAGCACCACGTTGAGCCCGTTGGCGAAAATGTTGCAGGCCATGATGACGAACGTCTGGCCGCGTCCGGAAAAAAAGCTGCTCAGCGCGGAGCTGAGCGTCATGCCGCCGCCGCACCACATGAGGATCTTGAAGTATTCCTCCTCCAGTGCCAGTACTTCCGGCTCGACAGAACTCAGCCGCAGGCACCACAGGCCGATAGGCGTGAGCAGCAGGATGAGCGGGATGGAGAGGAGCGAGAAAATAACGCCTTGCGCGGTCGCCCGCGCGCAGCCCGTCTTGTCGCCCGCGCCCCAGTATTGTGCCACGAAGGTGTTGGAGAAGCCCGCCAGCGCCATGAAGCCGCAGACCAGCGTGAAAAAGAGGATGCCCGACGGCAGCGAGGCGCGGAATTCGGCCTCGCCATACCACGAGAGGAAGAGCCGGTCGCAAAAGTTCAACACCGCGAAGGTGCCGGAGTTGATGATCAGCGGCCAAGCCACCTGCATCAATTCCCGCCAGCCGCCAAACGGGCGCTCGTCTCGTTCCAAGGATTGCATAGGCGGCGGAATCTACGCCGAACCGTGCGCGGAGGAAACCGGAAACCTACTTCAAAACCGCCTTCATCGTGCGGAAAAGGTCGGTGTTGTTGAGCGCACGGCCCAGCTGCTCGCTGCCCGGTCCCTGGCTCCAGACGATGGTGTCGATGCCCGTATGCTGCTTGGTGGTCCAGGCGGGCTCGACCATGCCGCCGGCCTTCAGCAGTTTGCCGTAGGGGCCGTTGACCGCGAACCCGCCGGTTTCGTGGTCGGGCACCACGATCAGCAGCGTTTTGCTTTTGCGGACCGGATCGGCGTCGAGCCATTCGGTGACCGCCTGGACCGCCGCCTCGAAGCCCAGGATCTCCGAGATCATCCCCTCGGCGCGGTTGGCGTGGTTTTCCCAATCGACCTGCGAACCCTCCACCAGCAGGAAGAAGCCTTCCTTGTCGGCCGAAAGCACCTTCAGCGCCGCTTGCGCCATTTCCGCCAAGGTCGGTTCGGTGGCCGGGTAGTCGTTGGTCGCGGCCACGCGGAAATGCTCGATCGTCTTGCCTTTGCGGCCGGGGGCGAACAGGCCGAGCAGCTTGGTCGCCGACGCGGGACGCGCCGCGAGTTCCTGCTTGGTTCCGGCGAAGGCATAGCCGAGTTCGTTGGTCGCGGAAGCCACCAGCGCGCCGGGATCGTCCCCGCCAAAGTCGCCGCCCAGCAACACGTCCACCCGCGTCTCGAAAATAAACTGGCGGCCAATCTCGCCCTCCGACTTGCGGCCGTCGACGTGCGAGCCGAACGCCGCCGGCGTGGCGTGCGTGATCGTCGAGGTGGCGACCAGCCCGGTGGCCTTGCCCTTTTTCTTGGCGATTTCCAGGATCGTTTCCGGCGCATCTTCCCCGTGGCTGCTGATCTGGCCGTTCTTGTATTTCTCGCCGGTCGCCCAGGCGCTCGCGGCGGCGGCCGAATCGGTGACGGTGCTGCTGGCGGAGTAGGTGCGCTGGTAGCCGATCTGCGGCAGTTTTTCGAAGGCGAGCGGCGCGCCGTCCGGGCCGTTCTTGAAGATCCGCGCGGCGGTGACGTCCGCCAGCCCCATGCCGTCGGGCACCATGAAAATAATGTTTTTCGCCGTGGCCGGTTCCGCCACGCGCGCAGCGCGGCATCCGCCAGACAACACCACGATCCCGATTACCGCCACTGCCCATCTGCCATGCATTGCCATGTTCGTCTCCTTGAAAATCGCCGGGAGGTAAGCACATGCGCCGTGCCAGTGGCAAGCCGCATAACGATCGGCTAGCGCGGCGCCAACAACCCTTGCAAAACAATGATCTCAAATAAGCGTACACCTCATAAGCGATTAACCAACCCCGCCAATCCTAACGGCGTAACAATTCGATGGCGGTCAGGACGGCCGCCGCCAACAAACCAAGCCAAGGAGAAAACTACGATGAACAAAATGATGCTATGGATGGGAATCGGTGCCTGCGCCACCTCGATCGCGAACGCTTCGCTTGCGCCAAGCTGGGCTGGCGACGATGGGTCGGTCTACGCCGAATGGTCCAATTGGGCCGGATTCGGCATCGGCGGAACGGCTTCCAACCCCGACAATTTCGAGGTGGTCGCACCCGACGGCAGCGGGCTCGCGGGCGTGCCGGGGCAGGATCCCGCCGATGCCCAGGCCTTGGCGGCGCTCTACTATACCGACGCCGATGGCTCCGGCCTTCAAATCACCCAGAGCTGGGACCTGAGCTTCTGGATGCCGAGCTTCTCCGGCTTCAACACCCAGGAGTCCGTCATCCAGTTGACCTATTGGGACGACCAGTCCGATCCCGAATGGCGCGCCGGCTTCGACCTTGGCATAACGCTCCATGGCGGTTCAGGCAGCCAGGTTGCCGGCTCGGTAACCTATCTGGGCGAAGAACTCGATGGCAACGGCCGCATCACCGAAGCGTGGGGCTTCACCGTCAACAACAGCGCCGACGGCTTCTTTGTCGACATCGCCGCCGCGCCCGCCTCCCTGGTCGGAGGCCTTTATCTCGATTCGGCCGCGATCGACACCATTTCCTACGATGCCGTTCCCGAACCGGCGTCCGCGGTTTCCATGCTGGTTGGTGGGGTGATCCTCGCCTGCATGCGCAAGAGGGCCCGGTGCTAAGAGGCATCGGATCCAGGAACGACAGTAACCTAAACCAAGAACCAGGAGATACAAAGATCATGAAATCAAACCTCGCCATGGGAGTAGCCGCCAGCTGCGCGCTCGCATCCCTCTTCGCGGCAGACCCTGCCGATGCGCGCCCCGCGCGCGCCCAAACCGGAGCCAAGTATGTCTTCTTCTTCCTCGGGGACGGCATGGCCAGCGCCCAGATCCAGGCCACCGAAGCATGGCTGACCACCGCCAACGGGGGCAGTTCCAAGAATCCGGTCGACCTGCTCAACCCCAACAACCGCCTCAACATGTGCAAACTGCCCGTCCAAGGCATGCAGACCACCTTCGACGACGGCGCGCTGATGACCGACTCCGCCTCGTCCGCCACCGCCTTCGCCTGCGGCATCAAGACCAAGAGCGGCGTCATCGGCATGAATACCGCCAAGACCGTCAGCTACAAAAGCGTCGCCCAGCTCGCCCACGAAATGGACAAGAGCGTCGGCGTTCTCTCCAGCGTCTCGCTCGACCACGCCACGCCGGCCGCCTACTATGCCAGCGTCACCAGCCGCGGCCTGATGAACAGCATCTGCGACCAGCTTGCGGACACCGGCTACGAGTTCTTCGGCGGCGGCACCATGGCGGCAGGCTCCTCGCCGATCGACGCATGGGCGAAGCTCGCAACCAAAGGCTACACCGTGCTCAACAACCGCGCCGACATCCTGAACCTGACCAACAGCCCGATGACCAAGGTGATGTGCAACAACTACTGGCTGCAGGATGCGGCCGCGATGCCCTACCACGTCGACTTCGATTCCGAAGCGGCCACGAACAACGTCACCCTGGCCGAAATGACCAAGGTGGCCATCGCCTGCCTCGAAAACGATCCGCAGGGATTCTTCATCATGGTGGAAGGCGGCAAGATCGACTGGGCCTGCCACGCCAACGACGCCATGGCCACCATCGGCGACATGATCGACTTCGACAACGCGGTCGGCGAAGCGCTTGCGTTCTACCTCGCGCATCCCAACGACACGCTGCTCGTCGTCACCGGCGACCATGAAACCGGCGGCATGACCGTCGGCCACGCCACCACCGGCTACGGCGAAAACTATGCCGGCCTGACCAACCAAGCCTGCAGCTTCACCTACTTCCAACAGGTTGACTGGACCGCCCACAAGGCCGCCAACGCCAGTGGCTACAACTACACGCTGCCGAACAACCTGGAAAGCAACGCCGCCATGCTCAGCCTCATGCAGTCCAAGTTCGGCCTGGTATGGGCGGGCCTCAACGCCTACCAGAAGGAAAAGCTGGAAGATGCTTACGACAAGTCGATGGTTGGATCCAACAACAACAGCGGAGACGAAAATACCTACCTCTACAGTACCTACGAGCCGATCATCGTGACCATTACGCACATCCTCAACGAGCGTGCCAGCATCGGCTGGACCTCCTACAGCCACACCGGCGTGCCGGTACCGGTCTTTGCGGCAGGCTTCGACGCGCACCGCTTCGCCGGCTTCTACGACAACACCGACATCGCCAAGCAGCTCGCCGCCGCCATGCGCTATGTCGGCACCCTGCCCGTAGTGAAGTAACCGATTCCATCGGACAACAAGAGCGGGCGGCACCACGGGGTGCCGCCTCTTTCCATTTGGATAAACCCATGAAACCCATGCACCGCACCCTGCTGCTCACCCTGTTGCTCCTGTTCGCCTGCGCGGGACTGTTCTTTGTCGACATCCCCTCAGGCCCGCAACGGACCGACGCGGAAAAAAACGCCGTCGAGCGCTGCCGCGCAACCGTGCTGGAGGTGGACAACAGCCGTGTGCGCATCAACCTCATCGTCAAAACCGAGGAGCAGTTCCTGCGCATCCGCCTCGCAAGCGGCCCGCACCGCGGCGCGGAGCTTGCGGCCATCAACTACCTCAGCGGAAAAATGGAGATCGACGAATGGTACGAGCCCGGCCAGTCCATCCTCGTCGAGTACGAACTCGCGGACGGCCAACCGGCTCATGCCCAGCCGCGCGGCATCTACCGCCTGCACCTCCAGATGCTGCTTGTCGGCCTCTTCGGCCTCCTGCTGCTCGTCCTTGCGGGGTGGACCGGCGCTAACGCCATCCTCTCCTTCATCGTCTCCGCGCTGCTGCTTTGGAAAATCTTTTTCCCGCTGCTGCTGCGCGGCTGGCCCCCGCTGTCGACCGGCCTGGCGTTGACCGCCCTGCTCACCGGCGTCATCACCCTGGCCGTTGGCGGCCTTGATCGGCGCGGCCTCTCCGCGTTCATAGGTTCGATGCTCGGCGTGCTGCTCACCTGCGGGCTGGCCGTCCTCTTTTCCCGCGCCTTTTGCCTCAACGGCGCCATCCGCCCCTTCGCCGAAACCCTGCTTTATGCCGGCTATTTCGACCTCGACCTCACCCGCATCTTCGTCGCCAGCATCTTTATTGCCTCCTCGGGGGCCGTCATGGATCTGGCCATGGATATCGCCACGGCCATGGACGAAATACAGCGCCAAAACCCCGCCATCGGCGCACTGGAGCACACCCGCGCCGGACTGCGCGTTGGCCGCGCCGTCATTGGCACCATGACCACCACGCTGCTGCTGGCCTACAGTGGCAGCCATATTGCCATGTTCATGCTCTTCATGTCGCGCGGGCTGCCGCTCGCCAACATCTTCAACACGCCGTTGGTCGCGGCCGAAATCCTCAACATTCTCGTCGGCAGCTTCGGCCTTGTAACCGTCGCCCCTTTCACCGCGCTCGTCGCCGCACTGGCCATGCGCAAGCGGAGTCGGAAGTATATCGCCTGAAACCCACGATCGTGGGTCTCAGACGATATACCAGCCAGAATTATCCGCACCGGATATTGACAATCCGCACCGGGTTGCCTACGTTCCGAATATCAATTTCAAATGGATGTTTAAAATGGATAGCGATCCCCAGACCACCAAGCAACGCCTGATCTGCGCCGCCTGCGAAAGCTTTGCGGAGAAGGGGTTCCGCGACGCCACCGTGGCGGACATCTGCGAAAAGGCGGGTGCGAACATTGCGGCGGTGAACTACCATTTCGGCGACAAGGAAAAGCTCTATGAAGCCGTCTGGCGCCACGCCTTCGCCATCGCCGCCGCCGCCCATCCCATCGACGGCAAGCTGCCGCCAAACCCGTCGCTGGAGGATTGTCTCTTCAGCTATGCCAACGCGATCCTGCACCGCATCTTCAGCGAGGACGATTCCGGCTATTTCGCCAAGCTGCTCTACCACGAGATGGCGGCGCCCACGCTGGCGCTCGACCTCATCGCCGAGGAGGCGCTGCAACCGCAAAAGGTCTATCTGACCAAGGTGCTCGGCGACTACCTGGGCGAAGGATTCGACGAAGAGCAGCTCAAGCGCTGCAAGCGGAGCATCATCGGCCAGTGCGCCTTCTACAACTTCAGCCGCCCGCTGCGTGAGCGTGTCCTCGGCAAGAAGCGTCTGACGGCGGCCGAGATCGAACGCACCGCCCGCCACATCGCGCGCTTTTCGCTCGGCGGGCTCAACGCCATAAAAGAAGAGGGCCAACGATGAAGTTGATCCGCGCGATCCGCGCGGCCGGTCCGCTTCTGCTGCTGGCGCTCCCCTCCTGCGCGGTTTTTGCGCCGGACGAACGGACGGAGCTCAACCGCGGGCTTCCGCCGCAATTTTCGCTCTACTCGGAGGCTGCGCCGGAGGCCGCGCTGCGCTGGTGGGAAACCTTTGAAGCGGCGGAACTCGACCTGCTCATCGGCGAGGCGCTGACCAACAGCCCGTCGATCCAGCAGGCGTGGGCGCGGCTGGCGCAGGCCGACGCCGTGGC
>JBGSLE010000050.1:0-9732 GCA_041740875.1 Pontiella sp.
TCCTTGCGCGCCTCGACGTTGCGGGCGATGCTCGACATGGTCTGGACGGCTTCGACGGGGTATTTGCCGTAGGCGGTTTCGCCGCTGAGCATGACGGCGTCGGTGCCGTCGTAGATGGCGTTGGCGACGTCGGAGACCTCGGCGCGGGTGGCGCGCGGGTTGTCGATCATCGAGTGCAGCATCTGGGTGGCGGTGATGACCGGCTTTACGCGGCGGATGCAGGTCTTGATGATCTGCTTCTGGATGGCCGGCACCTCCTCGGCGGGGATCTCGATGCCGAGGTCGCCGCGGGCGACCATCGCGCCGTGGGCGACGTCGAGGATCGATTCGAGGTTTTCGACCCCTTCGCGGTTTTCGATCTTGGCGATGATCTTGATGGGGCTCTTGCGCATGTTGAGGATGCTCTGGACGGCCATGACATCGTCGCGGTTGCGCACGAAGGAGTGGGCGATGTATTCGATGTCGGTGCGGGTGGCCCAGTCGATGAACTCGGCGTCCTTCTCCGTCAGCGCGGGCAGGTCGAGGTCGATCTCCGGCACGTTGACGCTCTTGCGGTTTTTGATGGTTCCGTCGTTTTCCGCCACGCAGAGGAGTTCGCCGCTGGATTTCCCGGTTACCGTCAGTCGGATTTCGCCGTCGTCGATCAGGATGGCGCTGCCGGGCTTCACCTCTTCGACAAAGTCCTCGTAGCTGACCATGAAGCCGCCGGCGGGCGCCTGCTTGTCGCCGATGCGGACGGTGTCGCCCGATTTGAGCTCGATCGGCTCGGCCATGCCGGTGGTGCGGACTTCGGGTCCCTTGGTGTCGATCAGGATGCCGATACGGTCGGATACCGAGCGGATGTTGGCGACGATGCGGTCGGCTTCGGCGGTGGAGATGTGGGCTGTGTTGAGGCGGGCCATGTTCATGCCGGCCGACTCCAGCTGGCGGATGAAGTCGGGCTCGCAGCGGTTGCCGGCAATGGTGCAGATGATTTTGGTTTGCTTGCTGTGCATCGGGTTCCTCGGTTGTGCGGCGCAGGGTTTTAGCAGATTATCCCCCTGCGGCTAGCTGATAATGGGGAAAAGTCACCAGTGCGGCGGCCGTTCGTTCGGATCGGTTGCGTCTGGCGCCTTCTGCTCGGCCAGCCGTTGCTCAAGCAACTGGATGCTTCGCCGCAGCTGGTCGATCTCCCGCTGCTGCCGGAAAAGTTCCTGGCTGAGGTTGGCGAGGGTTTGGTCCTGCAGGGCCGCAAGGGTTTCGAGTTGGATGATCCGTGCTTCCATGCGGCGGACAGTAGCAGACCGCCCGCGAATGTCTAGTGGGGCGCAAGTCGGTTCCGTAATGCAAGAAACATGGGGGAGAGCTACAGACCAAAAAGGCTTCGTCTCTTTCGCCGAGCAACCTGCATCGGGGATCCGGCATTTATTTGGTCTTTTTTGCGGAAATGCCCGGTAATATCGATGCAATCCTTTCCTCCTTCCGCCCGCCATTCGCAGGGCGGCTGCGGGGCGGTCTAGTAAAAAATACTACTAACAAAAAAATAGCATGTTAATGGTTGCAAAGTCTGTACGGGGGGGGGGTAGAAACGCGCCTTCTGTTTTCAAACCAACAGCGAGGAGAAGTGGATATGCGTGTTTGGATCATTGCCCTGGGCCTGGTGTCCGCCGTGGTTGCCCGTGCCGGAGAAAAGCCGAAAATCATGGATGACGGGATCGATATGCAGCAAACGCATCTCTACAACAACGCCTTCCTCGACTTGTCTTCCACCTCGAACGATTTCACGGATGCCGTGATCGCCCACCATGGCATCAGCGTCGGGCAACTGGTCGGGATCAATCCTGAAACGGGGGAGATTGTCACCAACGCGGTCAACCTATTGCCCATCATGGTTCGTTCGGCCTATGTGGCGGGAACGGTCAATGCCGGTGGTTTCGTTGGTGACGGATCGGGGCTTACCAACCTGAACGCGGGGTCGATCGTGGGCTATCTTCCGGTGTCCGTGATGCCCACCTCCGGGGTTTGGAATGTTTCGGGCCTCACGCTGAAGAATGCCAACTTTGAAGGGCCGTTGAGCGTGGGCGGCCAGGCGCTGGACGTTTCTTCCGATTTGAACGTGCAGGGCAGGCTGTCCGGCGACGCCTCCGGCCTTTCCAACCTTCCCGCTGGCGGAACCGACGGCTCCCTCCAGTTCAACTCCAACGGGCAGCTTGCAGGGAACTCCAACTATTTCATCCATGCCGAAACCGGCAAGCTGGCCTTCCAAGCCAAGGAAGGGAACTTGTGGCGGGCCTACAAGCGCGGCGTGGTCGCTCCGGAAAACCTCGCGTATGTGGTACGCGACTACAAGCGTACCGTGGAGCTCTGCCTGCTGACCGACGGGGTTGAAAAAATCCGTCTGCGCGGCGACGGTTCGGCCTACATTGCCGGATCGCTTGAAGTCAAGGGGGACGTCACGTTTGCCAACGGCGTAACAATCGGTGGAGACAATTGGTATATTCCCGAGTCCGGCGATCTCCCCATGGGGAACCATGTCGCTGGCGCCGGTCTTTCCGCTGCCGCCGGCCAGTACGTGCCCGACGCGACCGACCTTTCGATGGGCGGCTACACGCAACCGTAACATTCGGCCAATCCACACGCTGCATAGCGGTTTTCAGGAGCCAAGGGGGGAGTTTTGTTCAAACCAGTCGGCAAGGGTGCATTTATCTTTTATCTGCGCATGTGGGCGTTGCCCATGGCGCTCACCGGGATCTACCTGCTGCAGCAGGAATTTCCTTCCATTCACCGGCATTGCGCCCTTTGGTCGGAGCACCTGCGCTGGTGGCAGTTTTTCACCTGTAGTTTTCTAAGCCACGACTTGGTTCATTTGGCCGTCAATGCCGGGGGGCTGGCCATCGTCTATTCCCAGTTCGCCCCGCAGGTGCGCGGGCCGGTATTGGCCGTGGCCTTCTGCCTCTTTGCCACCATTTCAAACCTGGTGTTTTTTGAATGGCTGATGCCCCGTCCTGCCTGGCTGATCGGGGCCTCCGGCGGATCCTACGCCCTGCTCGGATTCTTCTCGTGGTTTCTGCGCCGGGCCTACTTCTGCGTCTATAGATGCAAATGGCTCAAGTTCCGGATCATTCCGGTGCTGGTGGTCTCCATTGCCGGGGAATACCTCTATGTCCGATGGCGCATGCCCGCACCCGTCCTTGCGTGGCAGATGCACGCCATAGGATTCGTCCTCGGCCTCTCATCTGCGGCGGCTATCCATGCCGTCTATGCGTCGTCCCGTGCCGTTGCCGCCCGTTGTCCCGGACAGGGCATGGTCCAGCGGCTCGGCGCATCGGTCCATGAAGCCATTTTTCGAGTAAGGCAGTTTGCTGAAATTTCCGGCAAGCCCGGAGTTGCGGAGGAAGCGGTATGAAAAAGATCACGGTTTTCGGTTCGGTGGCGCTGGTGCTCTGCGGCGTCGTGATTGCGGCGGACTATCCGCAATGGTTCTTGGCGCGCGGCGTCATCAATGCGGCGCAACCGGCGAACGACTATGCACCCGTCAACCAGGGGCAGGTCAAGTGGATGGCTGCGCAGGCCTACAACGAACTCCAGCAGAAGCTGCCTTCGGCGGATTTGGCCAAGCTGCTCCAGGTCGTCGACTCCTTCCCGGCGGGCGGCAACCATCGCCCCGCCAACCTCGGCATGCTCAAGGCGGTGGCCGCGCCCTTCTACGACGAGCTGATCGCGGCGGGATACGCGGACGGATACCCTTGGGCAGGCGGTTCCCCGGCGGACTACAACATCGCCAACCAGGGGCAGCTCAAAAACCTCTTTGCCTTTGATCTGGATGTGGACCTAGACGGGGACGGCCTCGTGGACTGGTGGGCCGCCCAACACGGATTGCTTGGCTCCGGCGGCGATGCCGATGCGGATGGCGACGGGGCTTCGAATGCCCGGGAATATGCGCTCGGCACCGATCCGAATGCAACCGACTCCGATGGCGACGGGGTTTCCGACGGTGATGAACTGGCTCTGGGAACTCATCCGCTGGTGGCCGATACCGATGGCGACGGGATTCCCGACGGCGATGAACTGGTTCTGGGAACCCATCCGCTGGTGGCCGATACCGATGGCGACGGTCTAAGCGATGGCGAAGAGATAGCGGCTGGTTCCAATCCGCTGCTGGTGGATACCGATGGCGATGGCCTGGGCGACTTCGACGAAGTCCGCACCTATTTCACCAATCCAGACCTCCGCGACTCCGACGGCGATGGGCTGCCGGATATGGACGAAGTGTTCATCACCCTGACGGATCCGAACCATGTGGATACCGACATGGATGGAATCCTGGACATGGAGCTGGTCGTTTCTTTGCCTGGATCCGGGTTTCTGGAATATCATAATGGACATAGGACCTCGTTTTGGACCGAGGAGGGTCTCCATGATATTTATGTCAGCAAACTCAATGGGTATGTAAAGAATTCGTATGTTCTCTATGAGGTTGATGTTGCCACGGGCGGGGTATTCCGCATAACCGTCGATGCTTCGTGGAAGCAACAGATGCCTGCCATTGAGGATTGCGCGACCATGCGCTTCTACATTGATGGACACTTGGTGCAGAATGTAGCTGTGGTTGCCGGAGAAGGTGAATCGGGATCATATTCCATTTATACTCCGTGGCTAGCGGTGGGACGCCATCAAATCAAATGCAATCCGCTTCCGGTCAACAATCGAAACACCGCAGGCTTATCGATTCAAAAAATTAGCTTATATACAATCGATGGTCGGGATCTAAACGGCGACGGCATTCAAGATTGGATGAAGGCACGAATGCCTTCTAAGAAGGATTCCGACAAGGATGGAATTCCCGATTGGGAAGAAGTCCAGGTACGAAGAACCGATCCACTGAATCAAGATACCGATGGCGATGGGCTTTCAGATCGCGATGAACTTAATAAGCATAATACCGATCCGCACAACCCCGATACCGATGGCGATGGAGTGGAAGATGGCATAGAGGTAACCCATGCCTTGACGAATCCACTAACCGCTGACTTCGGGGGAAAATCCACAGTGATGTTTCTGAACGGTTCGCAAACGCGTTCCCAGTCGGGTGAATGGGTGAAGGAAGGTGCCGTAATCTCCGCCATGGGTGTAAACGGAGAACTCGAATATGCAGTCGATGTTCCTTCTGCCAGTTATTATTCAGTGGAATTTACAGTTGCTGACCGTTGCGTTTTCAAAACGGGGTATGATTGCAAGCTGATCTTGGCAGTAGATGGTATTGGCAGCGGAAATATAAATAAGAAAATGTTCCCCAACAAAACGGAAACAATTCAATTCTTTACTCCGTATTTAAATCCGGGGGAGCATCGCTTGCAGTTGAAATGGGATAATGTGGATGTCAACCATCATTTAGAGGTAGTAAGTGTGCGGTTGGTTGCTTTTGATGGCGTAGATGAAGACGGGAACGGAGTTCCCGACTGGATGGATCTGAGGAAGCAAAATTCCCTTGATCTATTCGGGCAGCAACTCACTTATAGCAAGGTTTCCCCTGTTTGTATTGAAGGATATGCGCTGTATAGGGAACTGCTCGAAATTGGCTGTTCATTTGCGCCGCATGGCACCACGAACCAGATTGTCATGGTGAAACGTAGTGTCCGGAACGGCTGGTATGCGAATGTGAAGTTGTCGCCATACGAAACGACGGACATAGTGGTTGCCGATACAACGTCCTCGCGCAGCCTTGATTTCGGTATCAAATGGGAAACAACCAATCTTCTGGATACCCCGACCAATAGCGCGGCAATACGTGTAGGGGACGCGATGTTGTTCAATGCGCAGATGGCCAGTCAAAGCGAAGGAGCCGTGCTTCTCTCCATCGAAGGCCCGTTCGGAACAACCAACTGTGTCGGACTATCGGAAAGTCCGGTTCCTTTTATCTTCGAGGCTGCGGGTACATACACGGTTACTGCGTTATTTAGTACCAATACGGCCGCCGTACAGGTTATCCCATTGGCGCCAACCAATGCCTATGGTTGGGTGGCGGGAACGGCAACCGAAGCGGTGTTTGCCAATGGTGATGTGGTTACCTCCGAGGTATTCAATGTGCATGTGGTGGATGCCCGGTTCAATGGCGATCCGACCTGTTATATCGGCAAGGTGCGTGACTGGCTATGCCCGGATATAGGGAATGATGTCGAGGTTGAGCATGACGATGGCCTGAATATCATCCGAATGGCAGATGGCGATGGTTCCCTAATCCGGCTGTCCATATCCTCCGAGGAGCCCCGCATGGTTGTTGCGAGACTCGGGGCCGCCGGTCCTATCGCGGATGCGGCCACGGTATGGCCGCTGATGGAGGGATTCTACGATGAGTACAGGGTTTTGGAGGATTTTCCCGACGGCGGGCGGCTAGCGGAGGTTACCATCGCGCTTGGGAACATTCCTGATGATTTCAAGCTGGTAGTCTCAATCCGGACGGGAGGCGTAACGTTCCTCGACGGGTCGATTCAGAAAACGTTCGCCAAGGATGATTTCGACAATCAGGGCAGGTTGAAGTACGTCATGGTGCAGTCTCCCGATGTTGAAGCCGTGTGCCGGTGGTTTTCCTATTACAGCGGCGACGCCCTGTTGTATGGAAAGGAATTGGAAGAGTGAGAACTATTTTGTTGGAAGGAGCCGGAATAATGCAGATGAAAAGATTGATTCTTACCGTGTTGGCGGTTGGCATGTCGTTTTGTTGTTTCCCCGATGATGCGAATCCGGGGGGCGACGGCGGAGGTTCGGGGGGCGACGACGATTGTGCGCGCGGAACCGGTGCCGATTCCGGATCCATTGCGTTTCAGTTTACCACGGGACCGATGGTCAACTTTTCAGAATTGCCCGATGGTGGCAGGCTAATGGTGCATTCGGATTTTCCCTCCCCGTCCCTTTCCACTCCCCAGGCGTTGAAGGTTATACTCGGGCCGTTCGGCGTGAAACGTGTCAAAACCAAGATCGAAATCGTAGAAGCGGAAGGCGCTGCCGTCACTAATGAAATTCCGAGCTTCATTTCTATTATCTCAAGCACTGGACAATCCCGGGATTTTGAGGAAGGCGTGACCGAGGATGGGGGATCCGGCGGGGGTACGCCGTTTCATGGCAGACCCTTCCATGGCCGACCGATAGGAGGATACACGGGAACATCCTATGTTTCTGCTGAGACACTTGATTGGGGTATGAATTGGAGAAGTAAAGAGCTTGATGAACCTGACTTCTTCGACCTCTTCACCGACAATGGCCTTGAGTGCATGCGTTACAACGCCGAGATCGGCTCCCCCGATTATATGAAAATGCTGGAGTATACCACGCCGAAAGGCCGTACTGAGCAAGTTTCCGAGTACGGCATGGATTTCGTGGTTGATACCAACAGCGTGATTCGCCAGGTGAAGGCCCCGACCCAATTTCTGGATATTGTTGCACAAACACCATACCGCTACGAGGTGCGCTATTACGACCCGGAATATGTATCCGCCACCACCAACGCGATGGGCGTGTACGACATCGACGAAGGAGCTCCTACCTTTGAAAAATGGATCGTTGAAAATCCCGCCACCAACAGCTACGACCATCTGAACCTGATCCGCGAAGTCAACAATTCGTACCGAACCAATTCGTTCGTCTACCACGATGCGCAGAACATGTGGAAGTTGACGCGGGACGGAGGGGAAACCTTCGAGGAGACGACCTACGTAAAGACCCCGTCTCGGAAAGTCGAAACCGAAGTGTTTCGCAGGTCCGGCGAAGCGCCGGTCTACAAGCGGGAGACCCTGTCGGCCAATAAATCGTTCGGCTATGCGCTTTCCGAAGATCGTGTGTACACCGAGGGTACGAATGCATTTGTGACCACCTATGACCATTACGAACAAGCCCAGCCGGGGCGTTACGGGCGGGTTCAAAGCATGATGAAGACCGATGGCTCCTGGGTGGCTTACGACTACGACGATCTGGGTCGAAAAGAGGTTGAAGCTACACCCTTGGGCGATTCCCCCCTGACGCCCACTGGATCCATGTTGGCCAAAATGTACACTGTTAATATAACGGAAGATAACGGGGATGGAACATTTTCCAATTATTTCGAAACGGAAAGCCAAACAGAATGGACGGGATCTGCCGGCCCGTACCGGGCCGTTCGTTACGGCTATGTTCCCAACGAAGCCGGAGATATACCCTATGCCAACGACTCGCGCCCTCGCATGGTTACCAACGTGGAAAACAAGGAAGGTGTCGATGAAATTGTGGTTTCAAGGACATTCTACACCTATAAGACGAACAGTGTCGGGGCGTGGGTGCATATCGTGGAACAGGCCATTCCTGATATCCACGATGGTTCCTATGGGCAGGCCAATAACCTGCGAACGGTTAAAACCTTCTATGGGCCAAACGATGGAAACCTGTTAAACGGTCGCCTGCATACCGTCGAATATTCGGATGGGCGCAAAGACATATACACCTATGAACGCGGGGATCTTTCGATCAGCGATCTATCCCAATGCAGCTATGGTTTTTCTTCCAGCACCAACGGATATGCGTGGCGCGAGACCGTGCTTCATGCCAGTACGGCAAGCCCGAACGGGGTTGAGGGGGAAAGCACGAAGGACATATCGATCAAGGATGCTTCTGGAAAGGAAGTGATCAATAAGACAGTCGCCGTTGTAGCAGGTGGCGAAATGGTTGTCTCCTGGGTTTCCAAGCAATTCGATGTATGGGGCCATGCTACGCATACCTACTATTCCGACGGTACTGAATCGACGGGATACTGGGGAACAGGTTGCTGTGGCATGGACAATGCAACCGATCGCGAAGGCGTGTCTTCGGCCTACACCTACGATGCCAACAAGCGCCTGACCACCATGACTGTCGAAGGGGGATCCGAAGTCGGCAACATCACGACTTCCTATACCTACGATGCCAAGGGACGGCGCCTGACGTCCGAACGGGCCAATGGTTCGCTCAGCCTGGTCTCCACCAACCGCTACGACATGAAGGGGCGCATTGCCTACCTGCGCGATGAATCCGGGCTGGAGACCACATTCAGCTACGACGATGCCAATCGTACGGAAACCACAACGCTCCCCGGTGGCGGAACCCGTATCGTGTCCCGGTACAGGGACGGGAAAGTGAAGTCCATAACAGGCACGGCGGTAACGCCTAAATACTATGAATATGGCTTTGAGTACGGTGTGGGGGATGTCTTCTGGGGTTGGCAGTTTCCCTACCTTCAACGATCGGTCTGGGTCAAGGAATACACCGGTTCGGCAGGGGCCAACTCGCCCATGTGGGCCGCAACCTACACGGATTTTCTGGGTCGTCCTTATTTTACCGTCAAACTGGTTGGAGAATTGAACGAAAATCAACAGCAACGGATCCTCGTGGATGAGAATCAATACGATGGTTCGGGACGTCTTTCATCAATGGTCAGGCACGGGGCGATATACAGCGCAATATATACTGGCGGGATCCAATTCATCGCCGGCAGTTCGCACAACATAAAACGGAACGAATACGATGGCCTTGGCAACCTGTTCCGAACCGGGGTCGACCGGGATAACGACGGCGTGCTGGAAGCGGACTCCATGGATGTTGTTTGGGAGTACGCTCTTGAATACTCCGGAGGAAAGCGGATTGATTCGGAGTATGTCTATCCTGTTGAAAACGATGGCACCCGGCAGTTGATCCGCAAAACCGAAACCTTCCTGCCTGGCAGCGGCATCGGGGGGGCTATTGGATCGACTT
>JBGSLE010000051.1:0-6782 GCA_041740875.1 Pontiella sp.
GGCGCCGGACGCCACGAGGGCGGTCAGGGTGCCGTGGCCGGTCGGATCGGAAATGGCGGCGAAGGGGTCGAGCGCGTCGTAGGTGCCGCGAATGAAGGGGAGGTTGGCGTATTGCGGATCGAGGCCGGAGTCGAGCACGGCAACGGCGGTTTCGCCGGGCTGGAGGTGGAGGTTGACCCCTTCGCGGCCGCCCGCGACGGGAACCGGTTGGTCGTCCATACTCGGGAAGGCTAGGTTGGGCTCGGCGGCTTCGACCCCTTCCTGCGCCAAGGCGATCTCCAGCGCCTGCTCCACCGACAGCCCTTCGTTGAGCCGGATGTGGTAGAGGCCGGGCGGGTCGATCACCTCGATGACGGTTCCTCCGAGCTTGGCCAGCAGCGCCGCCAGATCGGCCTGCGAGGAACCCGCCTTGAAACCGACCAGGATTTCGCCGCGGATGTACCGGACGCCCCCCGCCCCTTCGACCACGTCGAGCACCTTGCCGCCCGATGAGAGCCGTTGCACTGCCGCCACCTGGCCATCGGAAAAGATGCGGATGGAGGAGACCTGGTAGAAAGCGCCGAGCGGGCCGTCGATGGCCCGCCATTCGAGCAGGTAGCTGTTTGGGCTGGCGAGCTGGGCGACCAGCCGGTCGGTTCGCGTGTTTTCCCAATCGCCCGAAACCAGGCCTAGTTCGAGCGCCGGATCGACCAGCACCTCCACCCCGCGCTGCTCGAACAGGCGGAGCACCTGCCGCAGCGGCGTGTTTTCGGCCTCCAGCCACGCCCGGTCGCCCTCCATCCGCAGGGTGGCGGCAGGGGCCGGGCAAAGCGGCAGCAAAAGGCCCATCAGGATAATCCAGCGCATGGAGCGGAGAATAGCGCCGGTTTCCGCAAAAACAATGCGGGAGTGCGCGATACCTCTTGCCAGCATTCGGCGGTTCCTCTACAACCCGCGCCTTCCTAGTGAACCAGAGGTCCACGGAAACCATAAAAAAGGCAAATTTCAATGACAGCAAACAGTACACTGGCCAATCCCGCGCCGCTCGGATTGATGGGATTCGGCATGACGACGGTGCTTCTCAACATCCATAACGCGGGCTTCTTTCCGGAGGTCGACGGCATGGTGATCGGCATGGGTATTTTCTTCGGGGGCATCGCTCAGATCATCGCGGGCATCCTCGAATACAAGAAAGGCAACACCTTCGGGCTGACCGCCTTCACGGCCTACGGCTCCTTCTGGCTCACGCTGGTGGCGATGCAGGCACTGCCGAAGCTCGGGCTGGCGGCCCCCTCCCCGGACGGCTTCGTCGGTTGCTACCTTTTCATGTGGGGACTCTTCACCGGCCTGATGTTCATCGGCACGCTCAAGGCCAGCAAGGCGCTCCAGTTCGTCTTCGCCTCGCTCACCGTGCTCTTCATGCTCCTGGCGCTCAAGCACTGGGTCCCGGAGCCGGCCGCACACCTGATCGGCATCATCGCGGGCTATGAAGGCATCGTCTGCGGCGGCAGCGCCATCTACCTGGCGATGGCCGAAATCATCAACGAAGCGCACGGGAAAACGGTCCTGCCCATCGGGGTATAGGATAAAAACGACCCCTCCTCGCCCGCAACCTCCAAGGGCGGCACGGCGCGGTGCCACGGGAAAACAACGTATTAGGTATTAAACATTTACGCGGATTCCCGATACGCATTTTTCCGCAAGATAGGATTTGGCGATTCCGCTGGTTCTGCTAGCCTGACCCCACTTTTTTTAGTCAAACATCAAACCTAGGGGGGAACACATGCTGCATGGACCGGCTGCAAAAGTGGAAAAGGACAATTCGTCCGTCTGGAAGGCAAAACTCGGCATCAAGCTATTCTGGCTCTATTGCGCCATCTACATGGGCTTCGTCGGCATCGCCGTCTTTGCGCCCGAAACCATGAAAATGCCGGTTCTCGCCGGAACCAACCTGGCGATCATCTACGGCATTGCGCTGATCGTCTTCGCGATCGTCCTCGGCCTCCTCTACAACCGGGTCTGCACCAAGAAGGAAGACGAGATGAACCCGAAGAAGGAGGCGGAATAATGAATTACATCGCCAACCCCATCGCCATCGCGATCTTCCTCGCCTTCGTCGGCTTCGTGCTCGGCATGTCGTTCTACTATGCGCGCAAGGCCAAATCGGCCTCGGGCTACTTTGCCGCCGGCGGCAACATCCACTGGTTCGTCAACGGCATCGCCTTCGCCGGCGACTACCTCTCCGCCGCGTCGTTCCTCGGCATCTGCGGCATGATCGCCACGATGGGCTACGACGGCTTCCTCTATTCCATCGGCTACCTCGCCGGCTGGATCGTGGCGCTGTTCGTCGTCGCGGAGCCGATGAAGCGCCTCGGGAAATACACCTTCACCGATGCGCTCGACTCGAAGTTCAACTCCAAGGGCATCCAGCTCATGGCGGCGATCAGCACGCTGGCCGTTTCGCTCTTCTACCTGATTCCGCAGATGGTCGGCGCCGGCTCGCTGATCACGCCGCTGCTCGGCCTGCCCCAATGGATGGGCGTTGTGATGGTCGGCGCGATCGTGATCACGATCGTGGCCACGGCGGGCATGACCTCCACCACCTATGTGCAGTTCCTCAAGGGCGGTTTGCTGATCATCTTCTCCACGCTGCTCTCCGTTGCCGTACTGCATCGCGGCCTCTCCACCGAGCCGCGACCGGAAACCTTCTCGCCGCAAACCATGGCCATGGCCGACGCAACGCCCGCGGCTGAAATTTCCGATGGGAAGTCCGGCCTCACCTTCGTGAAGCTCGAAGCGGACGGCATCTCAAACTGGTGGATCAAGCGCGGCGACATGCTTGAAGAAGTCCAGTCCGTCACCAAAACCGCCGGCGGCGAGACGCTCTACAACGGTGCGCCAAAGGGCGACAACAAGTTTAAGTCGGTCGGCCTTGTGGCCAAGCTGCCCGATGGCCAGGTCAAAACCGGCCCCGTCGGCGTCTTCAAGTATTTCGCCACCATTCAGGGTTCGGAAATCGTCCGCTATCCGGCAGGGAAGGTGGCCAAGCTTGAAGTTGGCGGCGACCACGTTGAACTCTATTGCCCCGAAACCACAAAGGGCGAAGATTTGATGGTTCCCGGCCAGAAGTTCAAGACCAAGGACGGAATCGGCAAGCTTAACTTCATCTCGCTGATGCTTGCGCTCTTCTTCGGCACGGCCTCGTTGCCGCACATCCTGATCCGCTACTACACCGTCCCGTCGCAACGCGCCGCGCGCAAGTCCACCATCGTGGCGATTGCTTCGATCGGGTTCTTCTATGTGCTGACCCTCTTCATGGGCCTCGGCGCCATGACCCTCGGGGTGATTGACGTGGCCGACGGCAACATGTCTGCCCCGCTGCTGGCCAAGGCCTTCAGCCCGGTTCTGTTCGCAATCATTTCGGCCATCGCGTTCGCGACGGTGCTCGGCACCGTTTCCGGCCTGATCGTTGCCGCCTCCGGCGCGGTGGCGCACGACCTGATGGATAACTACATGAACGTAAGCATGACCGATCAGCAGAAGGTGAAAGCCGGGAAAATCGCCGCCGTCGTCGTGGGAGTCATCGCCATCATCCTCGGCATCCTCTTCCAAGGCATGAACGTGTCGTTCCTCGTCGGATGGGCCTTTGCTGTCGCCGCCTCGGCCAACCTGCCCTCGATCATCATGCTGCTCTTCTGGAAGAACACCACCGCCAAGGGGATCGCCTGGTCCATTGGCGTGGGCATGGTTTCCGCGTTGGGCATCATCCTGACCTCGCCAGACATGTATGCCCAGTACGGCCTCGACAAAACCACCGCCCTGCACGGACTGAACCAGCCGGGCATCGTCTCGATCCCGCTCAGCTTCATTGTGCTGGTGGTGGTCTCGCTGATAACGCAAAAGGAGAACGAAGGACTCCAGGACATCCGGTAATAGCAACCCAATGCAGGCCGGACGTTCCGCCGGCCTGTTTGAAAGGAAAAAAACGCATGAAAAAAACAGTTTGTTTAAGCATACTTTCCTCGGTCGTGCTCTCTTCGGCCTCACAGGCTGAAAGCGGTATCGAGCAATTCAACGACCTCGGCTACGGCACCCTCTCGGGCCGCCTCCAGACGCTGTCGATGTACCGCGACTACGATAACGGCAACAACAACCACTCCACCACGCTCGGGCTCAAGCTCGACTATTTGTCGCCGGAAAAATCCGGCTGGAGCGTGGGTGCCTCCTACATCGGCGTCGGCGTGCTCGACTCCATGTACGAAGAACCCAATCCGGGCGATCGGCTCATTCAAAACGGCCGCGTCAACCTCCTCAACGAAGGCTTCCTGAACTATGCGATGGACGACCTGGGATTGACCAACACCGCCGCCTCCCTCGGCCGCCGCGTCTACAACGGCGAAGTCTTCCGCGCCGACGACTTCCGCCAGAAGCCCCGCGCGCTCGAAGCCGTCTCGGTGGAATCGCGCGATTTCCACAAAACCCGCGTCCAGGTCGGCCACGCGTGGGAAATGAGCAACTGGCTTGACGACGACCCCCGCTGGAAGTTTGAAAACTTCGACAACTACGGCACCGACGGCGTCACCTGGGGCGAAATCGCCAACACCTGCGTCGAAAACCTCGAAGTCGCCGCGTTCGACGCGATCATGTACGACATCGCCAACCTCGCCGGCCTGCGCGGGAAATACAAGCTGGCCGACCAGACCGCCCTGCTCGGCTACTACCGCTGGGAGCACGACGTGGGCGACAATTCCGGCCACGACGCCAACGCGCTGGGCCTCGCGGTCGAGCAAAAGGTCGATGGCTTCGTCTTCGAGGGCGGCTACTTCGGCGTCTATGGCGACAACCTCGTCTTCCAGGAGCTGACCACCGGCATCAACCACGCCCTCGGGTCGTCGATGATGATCTACTCCCTGCCCTTCAACGGCGGCGCCGACACGCTCTACGCCAAGGCCACCACCACGGTCGAACAAACCAAGACGGCGCTCTACGCCCTCTACAACTACACCCTGCTCGACCAGTCCAAGAACGACCTGCGCCAGGCCCAGGAACTCAACCTCGTCGCCAAGCAGCCGGTTCCCAAAATCGACAACCTCACCGTCGCCCTCAAATTCGGCATCGGCACGCGCGACGGCGTCAACGGCGTTTCCGACACCACCGCCACCGACACCCGCCTCTTCGTCACCTACACCTTCTAGCGTGTGAAGCCGAACGGGTAGACCAACCGGTCCGCGCACGCGGGCCGGTTTTTCTATGCCTGCCCGCCGAGGAAGTCGTAGTTGAGCTTGGCTTGGAAAAGGGCGATGCGGGCGAGGACGGAGTGGAAATTCTCGCGCTCGATCCCGGAGAGCCGCCCGACATCGAGGTCGTCGGTTTCGGCGCTGAGCTCGGCGCTGGCGGAGATCTGGTTGAAAAAGCGCAGCTGCCAGAGATAGTCGAACACATAGGCCATTTCGCGGAAGGTCTCCTCCTGCAACACCTCGGCCGCCCGCAATTCCGCCAGCCGCGCCAGGGTTCCGGGGCCATCGATGCCGTTCCGGAGGGCGTAGAGGCGCGCAAAGGTTTCGATGGGCTTGATGCACTCCTTGAGGTTGATGGTGCCGGAATCCTTGTTCTTGCGCAGGCGTGGCACCTTGTAGCTAAGGCAGTTTTGGGCGTAGTGGATGAAAAATTCCGGGGTTTTCCCGATCAAGGCATGCATGTGGGCGCGCAGTTCCGCCACCAGGCCCTCGTCGCCATGGGCGCAACGGACATCGAAGAAGACGTTCACTTCGAGGATCGCTTCGGGCGAGGCGTTGCGTATCCATTTCGAAAAGCAGGTTTTCCATTCGGAAACCGACAGGCACCACTTGGGATTGGCGGCCAGGATGCCGCCGGGGCAATACGGATAGCCCGCCTTGCTGAGCTTGCCGCATACGTCGTCGGCCAGCGCAAGGAAGCGGCGGCGCACCTCGGTCAGCCGGTCCGCCGCCACATCCGCGAAGACCAGCGCGTTGTCCTGGTCGGAAAACATCGTCATTTCGTGGCGGGCATGGCTGCCGAGCGCAAGGAAGGCGAACGGCACCGGGGGCTCCCCCTCCTCTTCGATGGACAGGGCGATGAACCGCTGGATGGCGGCATCGCAGGCCGAGCCGATGGTTTCGCGCAAGAGCCCCGGCCGCACGCCCTGGTCGGTCATGGAACGAACCCGCTCCGGCAGTTGCTTGAGGGTCTGGATCACCTGCCCCGCCGTCTTCGCCGCCGCGATTTGCCCGCCGATCAACGCTTCGGGGTTTTGCTGCGGCAGGGCTCCGGGGCGGTAGAACGCATCGAGCGTATGCTGCCGCCCGCGGCTGATCTCGCTGAACGAGACGACATGGCCGTTCTTGGCGGAAAAGAAGATGCGCGCGGTGGAAACGAGCACGTCGAGCGACTCGCCGTGCTTGGTGCGGATGCGCGCCTCGAACTCGGACGATCCGGCGGCATGCCCGTAGACGTTCCGCAGGTGCCCATCGGCAACGGCATTGATCTCGCACCCGGGCTCCAGCAACTCCCAGGCCTTCATGCCGGCGAGTTCCGCCTCGTTGTAGCCGGTCATGCGCCGCAGGGTGTGGTTGGAGTAGACGGTTTCGCCGCCGACCTCCAGCAGATACCCCTCGTTCGATCCCTCGACCAGCGCGCGGTAGCGGTTCTTCGCTTCGCGCAGCCCCGATTCGGCGCGCGTCCGGTCCTGCTCGATGCGGCGGCTCTGCAACACCACGGTGGCCAGCAGTCCCAGCAGCAGCACCGCAATGACGCCATCGGCCACCAGCAGGTTGCGCGAAAGG
>JBGSLE010000052.1:0-2258 GCA_041740875.1 Pontiella sp.
GAGGTCGAGCCAGAAGCGGACGATGCTGCGCAGCTCCTCCCACAGCGCCTTGACGCCGGGGTCGTCCGGGCTGTTGCCGCAGCCGTCGGCCAGCGCGGCGAGGCCAAGGTTGAGATCAACCTGCTCCTGGTGGAAGGTCGAGAAGGCCGACTCGTGCCGGCCGTGGTGGTTGGTCAGCCATTTGCCCGGCAGCGACGGGAACCAGCCGTTTTCGTTCCAGACATACCAGTTGGAATACGGGTTTTTTTCAAACTTGCGCGACTCCTGGAACCACGGGTGGAAGATCGAGGTATGGTTGAGCGCAAGGTCGAGCAATACGCGGATGTCGCGCTTGTGCGCCTCGCGCAGCAGCCGCTTGAAATCCGCCATGGTGCCGTAGCGGCGGTGGATCTTGCGGTAGTCGGTCACGTCGTAGCCGGCATCGAGCATCGGCGACTCGAAAATCGGGTTGAGCCAAATGGCGTCCACCCCGAGATCCTTGAGATACCCGAGCTTGCCTTCGATCCCCTTGAGGTCGCCGATGCCGTCGCCATCGCTATCGCAGAAGGTCTGCGGATAGATCTGGTAGAACACCGCGTCCAAATACCATGCATCGTTTTTCATAACAGGGCTCCACTGTACGATAAATCAATTAAACAGCTATTAAATTATCCCTTTATTTTAACGAGTTCGCCACGGAACCGGTATTCCCCCGAGCCGGCTTCCACCACGCAACAACGATCCTGCCGTTCAACCGCCAATACGCCGGTTGCCTGCCGCAACGGCGCGCCGCCCTCCTCCACCGCCCCGTCCAAAGATGGGATGAAGATCCGGGCCGTGCAGTTGGCAGGAATCCGCACCCGTAGGTCCAGGATGTCTCCGTCCACGTGCCACTCGCTTTCGATCCGCCCCCGGACGGAATCGTAGTGCGCGCAAACATGCCCAAGACCGGCGGGCACAAACGGCTTGATGACAATGCGCTCGAAACCGACGGAGTCCTCCTCTTGGCCGATTCCCGCCAACCCGGACATGAACCACTCCTGAACGTGTCCCAGCATGCAATGGTTTTGCGACGTTGCCGGCGTGGCGTCCCACGCCTCGGCCAAGGCGGTTACCCCCTGGGCGAGCTGATAGCCGTAGCTGGGATCGTCCGTCCGGGTGTTCATCCGATAGAGGATGTCCGAGCGTCCGGCATCGGCCAAGGCGCGGATGAGATAGCGATAGCCGACATCGCCGGCGGTCTGCTTGCAACCGCGCTCCTCGACATCGCCAACCAACCGGGCGAGCACGGAGTCCCTAACCTCTGCGGGAGCGATCCCGAAGACCAGCGCCAAGGCCTGAGCCGTTTGGCTGCCGGTGGCGTAGCAACCCTTGTCCGACTGGAAGAAAACGTCGTTGAACCGCGCGCGCACGTGAGCCGCCTGCGCCGCAAAACGCACCACATCAGCCGTCTTCCCGAGCAATCGGGCGGTTTGTTCGAGAAGGCGCAGGTTGTGATAATAGAAGGCCGTCGGCGCCACGCCGGGAGGCGTCAGCTTGGATGGCCCGGGCGCGCCGGGACCGATGTCGTACCAATCGCCCAGCCCGTGGCGGACGATTCCATCCTCGGCGGTGCCGCGCAGATAGTCGGCGTAGCGCGCCATGGCGGAATAGTTTTCAGCCAGCACGCGAACGTCGCCGAACCACTGGTAGAGCAACCACGGGATGAGGATGGCGGCGCTGCCCCATTCCGGGGAATCGCGGAAACCGCCGCGGAAAACGGTGTATTCCGGCGCAACATCCGGCACCAGGCCGTTGTCCAGCTGGGCTTCGGCGGCATCGCGCGCCACCTTGGCATAGAACGGCGCGGCGGCATAGTTGTAGAGGATCGACGGCCCCATCAGGTGCGCCACTTCGAGCCAGCCCATCTTTTCGCGGTGGGGGCAGTCGGTCAGCACCGCCTGGAAATTGCTGCGTACGGCGTTGTCGACCAACCGGTCGATCCGGTTGAGCAGGTCGTTGGAACAAGCGAACGATCCGGCGCGCGGGGTGGCCGCATGCACGAAGTCGGCTTCGAGCGCGATGATTTCGGCCTCGCCTTCGATGGTCGCCTCCGCGTAGCGGAATCCGGTGTAGGAAAAGCGCGGATGCCACTCTTCCACGCCGCCGCCCCTTAGCGTGTAGCTGAAATAAATTTCGGCAGCCGATATCCCGACCGAGGTTTGCTGGTTGACGCGCCCGTCCGCTCCGAGCAGCTCGCCGGTCTTGATCCGCACGCGGGCGCCGCGCTGGCCGCGCAC
>JBGSLE010000053.1:0-2136 GCA_041740875.1 Pontiella sp.
TCGAGCATCGCCCGCAACGTCGAGGCGCGCAAGGAGCCCCTCGGCCACAAGCTGCCAGTCGTCCAGCAGGCGAACGAACTGATGCCGCGCAACCACCTCGCCAAATCGGCCGTGTCGATGGCCGCCGCGCTGCCGTCCAAGGCGATCATCCTGAGCACCAAGTCCGGCGACACCGCGCTGGTCTGCTCCTCCTACCGCGGCACCACCCCGATCTACGCCTTCTCGACCAGCCAGCGCACCGTGCGCGAGCTGTCGCTGAGCTACGGCGTCATGGCCGAACGGCTCGACCTTCCGCCGACCGCCGACGAACTGGTGAAGAACATCCTGCGCAAGCTGCTCGCCGACGGACGCTTTGATGCGGAGGACCTGATCGTCTTCATCGGCGGCGGGCAGATCTATTCCGCGCGCACCAACTTTGTGCAGGTCGACAAGCCCTCCACCCTGCTCCGGAAATAGCGACGGCCCTTACGCCACGCGTTGTATCCGGGCCTCGACGCATTGCATCCGGGAATTCCCTTTCAAGGTGAAATCGGTGAATACCGCTTTCCTTTAAGGATATTCCGTACGATCCTGTTGCCCGGTCAAAAATCCCCGTCTTCCATAAAAACCCACGTAGATCCGTTAACGGATCACAAGCCGGAGGAACCCATGGACAACCGGATACCGGTCATGCTGGCGGCAATGCTGGCGATTATGGCGGCACACGCCGACCTCTTCGGCACGGGCTCGAACCAGTTCACCATCGACTTCGTGGCCATCGGCCATGCGGGCAAAGCGGCAGACTCCACCGGCTACGGCGCGGTGGGCTACAACTACCGCATCGGCAGGACCGAGGTCTCCATCGACCAATTCTTCAAGGCCCGCGCCGCCGACGGAAGAATCGGCAACGGGAACGAGAACTACTGGAACGACGGCTTCCGCACGGTCGGGGTCGAAGCTCCAGCCTCTCGGATGTCCTGGTTCGATGCCGCCATGTTCTGCAATTGGTTAACCACCGGCGATGCCTACACGGGCGTTTACCAGTTTGATGGCGGCGGAATGATGACGGGCCTGGATCGTACTTTCCGCAACGGTGGAGGTCTGGCCTACGTGTTGCCGACCGAGGATGAATGGTACAAGGCGGCCTACTTCAAGGCCGATGGTAGCGGGTATTCGCTCTACGCTAGTGGCTTGAATAGTGTCCCCATACACGGTACCGCCGACGGCTGGAACTATTTCAACGGTGGCTATGTGAACGAGCATCCAAATGACACATGGACGGTGGGCCTTGGAGCCGAGGAACAGAACGGCACTTACAACATGATGGGCAACGTGCAGGAATGGACCGAAAGTGCAGAGGACGGCATACTAAATAACCTAAGCGAGGATCGCGCGGTTCGGGGGGGAGAATACGGGGCATTTGAAACGGAATTGCGCTCGACGGCTCGCTTTGCTCCTCCTCCTAGTGGACAAGTCAGCAATCTCGGCTTCCGCGTCGCCGTCATTCCCGAGCCCTCCAGCATGCTGCTGCTAACGTTCGGGGCGGGCGCGCTGCTCTTCCATCGCCGGGCACAGCGGCGGCACCTGGGCCGCCCCGCTTCCCGCAACCGCGGCCGCAACGCCTTTTAGGAAACGGTGTGGCCGGCAGCGTAGACAACGGATGAGATGCCGTACTGGGTAGGGCGGAGTGTCCCCACTCCGCCGCGGACGGCTAGGGACAGCCGTCCCTACCTGGAAGGCAGCCCGCTTTGCTGGATCCGCTCAGCCGAGGTAGGAGCAGCAGTAGTCGGCGAAGGTCTTGACCACGAGGTCGAACTTGGCGTTGGCGGGCACGTTGAACGATTCGCCGGCCTTGACTTTTTTCCAGTGGGTGGAGCCGGGCAGGAGCACGTCGAGTTCACCGCCGATGATCTCCATCACTTCGGCCACGCCGGTGTCGAACGCGTATTCGCCGGCCTGCATGAAGCCGAGGGTCTTCCGGGTTCCATCCGCAAACTTAACCGTGCGGCTGACCACCTTGCCGCCGAAATAGACGTTCGCCTCGCGCACCACCGTTACCTTGTTGAATTCGGACATCGCCTGCTCCTTGGTTTAAATGAAGTCCGGGAGCTTTCCCGAAGCCGCGCGAGCCGTCAAGCGCGCGTTCAGCCCGCGTAT
>JBGSLE010000054.1:0-6461 GCA_041740875.1 Pontiella sp.
GGTCGCGCTTTGCGGCAACCCCTCGACGCCGAGGCAGGCGTCGAGCGGCGTGGCGTCCGCCAGCATTTTCCCGAGGTTGGGGTAGCACGGGGCGCGCAACGGGTTGACCGCCGGATCGGCGCCGCCGATTCCTAATCCATCCACGAAAACAAATATGGCCTTCAAAGCGCTTTCCATCTTGTCTATTGTGCTAACGGTTTTTGACCACGGGCGCAAAATGAATTATGTGAACTTTAGCGGTTGGCTGGCGGAGGCTGCGGGGAGCATCGGCGCGCATTCGGCGGCATGCATCCGGCTGGACAATCCGGTGCTGCGGCGGCGCATCGCCGAAAACAACGCCCTGGTGCAAAGTTGGCTGACGGCCGGGATGCACGGCGAAATGGACTATCTCGAACGCCTGTTTCCGCAAAAGGCCGATCCATGGGCCACCTTCCCGTTTGCGAAATCGGTCATTGTGCTGGCCTTCACGAACAAATGGGGCGACCCGGCGGCGACGCATCCGTTCCCGGTGCCCAAGCCCGGCGCACCGCTGGGATATGTCTCGGCCTATGCCAAGGAGGCCGACTACCACGCCAGCGGCCAAGCCATGCTGGCCGAACTAAAAATTGGGTTGGGCGAGGGAATCGAGGTCGAGGCGGCGGTGGATACCAAGGCGGTCTATGAACGTTTGTTTGCGACGGTCGGCGGTTTGGGAATCGTCGGTGGCAACGATCTGCTGCGCGTGCCGGACCGCACCAACGTACGCGTCTTTATCGGTTGCCTCTTCGTGTCGGCCGAACTGCCGGAGGTCATCCACGAACCAAAGATGCCGTTTGCCTGCGACGACTGCCTTGCGTGCATCAAGAAATGCCCGACCGGCGCGATTGCCTTCGGCCAGCCGATCGACGCGTGCAAGTGCATCAGCTACCTCACCATCGAAAAGCGCTCCGTCCTCACCCGCGCGGAGGCGGAGATGATCGGGGAGTGGATTTTTGGTTGCGACTGGTGCTCGGTCGCCTGCCCGCCGCGTGACAAGGCCGACACGCGCATTCCGGTCGACCTCGACTGGCTGCTCAAAACCCCGGCGGCGGAAATCCGGCGCACCATCCGCGGCAACGCCACCGCCTACGCTGGGGTCACGCAACTGCGCAAGAACGCCGTCGCCGTGCTCAAAAAAAATCCCGCGCCCGCCGCGCGCGACCTGCTCGCATGGGTCGGTGAAAACACCGGCAGCGACCTCGTCCGTGCCCAGCTCGAAGACGACTTTGCTTGGTGGATGGCCCGGAACGCGTGATCCGTTGATGGCTCTTCGCTGTGCCGGCCATCGCCGCAGGGCGTGGATGCGAAAAAAGCAAACTTTCCATCGGGAGGGGCGTGCTATGTCCCCGTCGTATCCCTACTCTAATTTTCCTCTGGGATGTTTTGCGCTGAAAAGCGTCGTGTGAGTTGGAAAAGACAGGCAACAAGGACAAAAAAAATGAAAAGCTATGTAGTGATTGCAGTGATTGTTTCGGCGGGCATGGTGGCCTCCTCGTTCGTGGTTTCAAAGCTCTACCTGCGGGTTCGCAAGGAGGAGTCCATCGCTGTGAAGGGAGTCTCCGAGCGGATGGTGCGGGCGGGCATCGGCAAGTTGACCTTCGAAGTGGTCGAGACCGACCCGGTGCTGAGCAATGCGGTCATCCGCGCCCGGAGCCACTACAAGACGCTGCTGGATGAAATCGGCGAAAAGGTCGGAACCGGCGTGGAGGTGGCGAAGGCCGAACCGACGATCCGCCGGGTCATGGCCACGGCCGACGACGGACGGGAAACCGACCGGCTGGCCTACTACCACGTCTCCAACCCCTGCACCGTCACCACCACCAACGTCCTGCTGGTGGCCGAGGTCGCCGCGGTGCTGGCCGACTGCGCCTCGCGGAACATTCTGGTGCAAAGCCAGCCCCCGCAGTATCTGCTCGACGGCCTCGACTCCATCAAGCTGGAGATGCTCAGGGAGGCCACGCTCGATGGCTGGCAGCGGGCCCAGGCGCTGGCGCAAAAGAACGGCGGCGTAGGGCGGTTGGTTTCGGCCAACCAAGGCGTATTCCAGATCACCGCGCCCCATTCGGTCGATAGCAGCTGGTACGGCGAATACGACACCACCACCATCGATAAAAAGGTGCAAGCTGTTGTCACACTGCAATACGAAGTGGAGTAGGGGTGTTACGGGGCCGTTCGGATGTAGGTGGGAAGCTCGCCCGGCTTTTGCACGGTGTAGCTCCCACCGGCCGAGGGGCGGACGTAGGTGGGCAGCTCGCCGGGTTTTTGTATCGTGTAGCCGCCGCCAGCGCTCGGCCGGACATAGGTGGGCAGCTCGCCCGGCGTCTGCAGGGTGTATCCACCCCCGGCCGACGGTTGCAGGTGGCGCGGCAACTCGCCGGGCCGTTGGATCGTGGAGCCTCCGCCGGGGGAAGGGCGGATGTAGGTGGGTAGTTCTCCTGGCGTATGCACGGTGTAGCCGCCTCCGGCCGCAGGGCGGACGTACGTCGGCAGTTCGCCTGGTTTGGTGATGGTCGCGCCGCCGCCCAAGCTTGGAACAAGGAATGCCGGTACATCCTGCGCCGCGTTGCCGGCGGGGGCCGTCGTCCCCTTGCCGGATCCCCGGCCGCTTTGCGCCGGGGTTTTCGCCGCCAGCGTGCATGCCAACCCTCCCGACGCGAGCATCAAAGCAATCATCTTCATGGCAGCGCTCCTTTGGGGGTTTGCATCCCCGCACGTTGGCAGGATTGGGCGGGGTTTCACTCGTCCAGTGACCTGCCTTGCACCTTTTCTACCATGCCTCACGGCATTTGCGCGCATGGAAAAGCATTCCAGTTCGGCGATGGGGAAGCCGTCGCCTTGCGCCAGCCTCACGTCGTGTGCCGCAATTGATTTTTCTCGAATTCTCCTGCTGCAAAAGCCGAAACCAAATGAACACCAAGCCACCAAGATTCCCAGCAGCCCAAAAACGGCATCGTCGGAGCTTCGTGCCTCCTGTATGTCTTTGAGGCTTTATGGTTATAAAACTCTGTGGGATGGGGGCGCGGGGGAAGGGTCTGGCGAAACCGGAGCCTCGGTAGAAAAACTCAACCAAGGATTTCCTGCCGGTGGGGTTTGCGGATAGAGTGCCGCGTTTTAATGGGATCAGCGGGATTTCAGGGAGTGGCCTTTACCGGAGTCGTTTAATGATCAAGGCGTATATTTTTGATATGGACGGGGTGCTCTGCGATTCGGAGCCGTATATTTGCGCGGCGGCGATCCGCATGTTTAACGAGGTTCACGGCATCCGCGTAACCGAGGATGATTTTCTTCCGTTCGTGGGTATGGGCGAAAACCGCTATCTTGGCGGCGTGGCCGAAAAACATGGGGTAACGCTCTCGATGCCTGCGGATAAGGCCGAAACCTACCGCCTGTATGCCGAATGCGTACGCGGCCAGCTACAGGCGCTTCCCGGCGTAAAAGCCTTTATTGAAAACGCCGCCAAACAAGGCCTCCTGCTGGCCGTGGCCACCAGCGCCGACGACGTGAAGCTAAAGGTTAATCTGCGCGAAATGGGTCTGGCCGAATCGCGCTTCAATGCCTTGGTCAACGGACTGGAAATCGAGCACAAAAAACCGGCGCCCGATATCTTCCTCGAAGCCGCCCGCCGGCTGGGTGTCGATCCGTCCGAAGCCGTCGTATTCGAAGATGCCGTTGCGGGCGTGCAGGCCGCCAAAGCCGCAGGCATGCGCTGCGTCGGCATCACTTCGTCCTTTTCCGCCGAACAATTGCTGGCGGCGGGAGCCGACGAAACCTGGGATGGGTTTGAGGGTCGGTAAATAATCCTTATTGGGCATGAAGCGTCCTGCCAGTGAGGGGTCAAATCGTGCAAGGATATCGGGCATTCCATGCATTTTGCATCCTGTGCCGATGGGGTAGCTTGACGATGTCCTCCATTGCGGACGGACGGATTGAGGAGAGCCCCGTATGTTGAGAAGCAGACTGATTGCCTTGGCCTTGTTAACCCCTCTGGCGGCGATGCGCGCCGCCACCGGCGGGGACGTGGTTGTTTCGCCGGAGGACAAGGGCGTATTGATCGACAAGTTTTTCAAGGACTACAAATCGAGCAACAACCCGAACCCGAGCAACAGCGAACTCGATACCCTGTTTATCCAAGAGGGCCACAACGGGATCCGCACGCCGATCTACGGCACCGATACCCTGCCTGCGCATCCTTCCGCCGGGGTGGTGGTCGGTTCCTACTACGACGCGCATGCCAGCACCATCCTCAAGGCGAAGCAGCGCAACCCCAACCTGATCGTCTTTGCCAGCAAAAAGCTCAACGGCGATTTATCGTTCCCCGGTTGGACGAAGGACGCCAACGGCGTCATTCCGGCGCAGTATGCCATCCTGCTGGCCGACTACATCGAGCATATGGCGGCGCGGGGCATCGCCATCGACGTGCTTGGGATCGACAACGAGCGGGCGTTTAACGAAGGCAACATTATTGCCAGCCGCCACAAGAACATCGTGGACCAGCTCAAGAGCCTTGCCGCCACGCGCGGTTTTGCGATGCCGCAGATCATCGGCCACGAGGACTATGGTCCGCGCAATAGCTGGATGGCCGATCTGATCAACGGGGGGTGGGGCGACCGGCTCGATATCTACGGCACGCACTACTATCCGCACCTGCGGCCGATTTCGGATCTTAAAACCGACCTGGCATGGGCGGGTTCCCGCGAAAAGTGGCACACCGAGCTGCATTGGGACGATAAGGAGGAGGACGACATGGTCGAGGCCGAGGAGGCCATCTGCGCCCTGTGGGATTGCACGGACAACGGCATGAACGGGCTGATGTGGTGGGGTTATTCGCGCACCGGTTTCAAGGGCAGCCTCATGGCGCAGTTTTCGATCCCCTTGATCGGAGCCTATCCGCTGGCGGTCGACGACGTGGACGGGGCCAGCATTGCGACGCTGCGCAATCTCCAGACGCGCGCCTTCCTGAAGGGCAACCAGTTGACGGTCTATGCCGTCAACCGCAATTCCGCCAACACCTATCCCAACCAGCTCTTCCGCATCGATAGCGGCCGCATCCTTGGCCTTGTTTCGGCGTTGCAGTGGACGAGCACCAACCAGACCGCCGGCACCGCATCAAACGTGGTCCCGCTCGACACCCGCTCTTTCCAGTTCACGCTGCCGCCGCGCTCGATCAGCTCGTTCACCTTCACCTTTGCGCCCAGCGGACTCCTTGCCCACTACCCGTTCGAGGGCAACGCGAACGATGTTTCCTCCAACGCCCTGCATGGAACCGCGACCGGCGGCGTGGCCTATCCGCCCGGACGCGAAGGCCGTGCCGCCGCCTTTGCCTCCGCCGTCCACACCGTGACGGTGCCATCGACGGCCTTCGACGATTTCCTGGCCGGGTTCTGGCTCAAGACCGCCGCCGCCAACGGCCCGCTGATGGCGGGCAACGACGTGCTGCTGCAACTGGCGGGATCCAACGTGGTCTTTTCCATCGGCACGAATTCCCTCGTTTCGCATAAACCCGTCAGCGACGGGCGCTGGCACCACGTTGCCGCCGAACGGGCGGCGGCCAACGGAGAAATGCGTTTGTACATCGATGGCCGGCTTGAAGCCTACCGTTCCGGCGCCTCCGGAACGCTGCACGAAACCAGCCTCGTGCTGGGCGGGTTTGCCGGGTTGATGGACGACGTGCAATTTTTCGACCGGACCCTGCGCACAAACGACTTTTCCGGATTCCACGCGCCGTCCGTGCTGCTCTCCAGCGGCGGCGGCATGGCGGAAAAGGGGCCGGTTGCCAGTTGGGTTGCGTTGACGCAAACGCCGGCCGGCGCGGACTATCCCTACATCGACCTCGTCGAGGACGACGGCTCCTGGCTGGGCGGGTACGCCGGTACGCAGGCGCGGCCGATCCAGGAATCCAACGCATCCGATCCGTTCCTCGCCCCCCATGCAGGCACCACCTTCTTCAAGACCACCACCGGAACATGGTGGCGGGGCCGCAACAAGCCGCAGCTCGACAACCTGGTGGTGGAGGCGGGCGCCTATTCCGTCAGCTTCTTCGTTGGCGACGGCGACACCAACACGCTGTTCTATTCCGCGACCAACACCAGCTTGCCGGTGTCGGGCGGCAACGTCGGCCTGACCGCCACCGATCCCCTGGCACCGGTGCTGCCGGACATGAACTCCACGGGCAATTCGCTCCTGCACAAGCTCGATACCAACGTCGTGGCGAACTTCAGCGTCGCCGCCGTTCCGGGCGACGGCGAATGGGTGCAGTGGACCATCGGCTACACCGTGCCCGCCAATTCCCCCCTGATTGGCAGAGCGCTCGGCTTCCTCTTCCGCAAGCCGGCCGCCAGCGACCCGCAAACCACCGGCGCGTTCGACGGGCCGTTCATCGTCGATTTCACGCCTGCCGCGCCAAAAACCGAAACGCTGGTGGACGTGCAGTACAACCTGGCCGG
>JBGSLE010000055.1:0-3331 GCA_041740875.1 Pontiella sp.
CAGAAAAACGAGCCGTCAACTGGCAAGGTCTGCCCCACAGCCTGTTTTCAGGAACAGACCCCCGAAAATAAAGGGCGGAAAGGTGGTCACACTCCCGAAATTGGCTGTTTTCGAGGACGAATAGCGAAGGACGGGTTAATGCGGGTATTTCTTAAAAAAACTGTTTGATATTATGAATATGCACAAGATCCTAGTCATTGAAGACGATCCCACGGTTCGGCTGGTTTTCTCCCAGTTTCTCGCAAATGCCGGCTACGACGTCCTGGTGGCCGAAAACGGCAAGCTCGGCATGGAGATGATGGAGAAGCACCATCCGGACCTGATCGTCACCGACATCCTGATGCCGACGATGGACGGCCTGGAAATCCTCATGGAGATCCGCAAGAGACGGGACGCCACCCCGGTCATCGCCATATCCGGCGGCATGCGCAACCTCCCGATCAGCTTCCTGGAGCAAGCCCGGCTTTTCGGTGCGCGCCATGTCTTTGAAAAGCCCGTACCGCTCGATGTCTTGCTTGCCGCCATCAGCGATTCGCTCGCCCCGACGGCCCCATGACGAGTCCCCCGGCGGCGACGCCAAACCCCCACAAAGGCCGCGACATTCGGCGGGCGGGCCTCTATAGTCTCCGGCGGTTTGACAAGGAGGCCCCATGGATCCGAACTTTCTGCGAACGCTCGACCCAACCTCGGTGATGGCCGTGGCCGTCTGCGCGGCCATCATGGTGCTGGCGCTCATCTCCAAGGTGATCCACCTCCTGCTCAAGCTGGCCATCGTGGCCGCGATGGCCGCCATCATCTACTATTTCCTCGTGCAGGAGGGCCTTGCCCCGACGCTGCCGATGTTCCAACCCCAAGGAGAGCCATGAAACGACTGATCCCCCTCTTCGCCGCCCTTTCGCTCACCGCCTCCGCCGATGAAGGCATCCTGCTCCAGCGCATCGTCTCGCTGGAAAAACACGTCGCCGAACTGGAGCAAAAGCTCGCGCCGGTGTTGGAGCAGGAGCGTGTCAAGGTGGTCGTCCAACGGCAAAAGGCGCTGGCCCGCGACCGGATGCTTGCCGATGCGGACCTCTACCAGCGGACCGACCTGCAAATCATCGAGAAGCTCTACCAGGTCGCCAACGAGGACTGGAGATCGGAAGAGGCCAAAAAGAGCCTCAAGCTGCTGGTCGAAAAATATCCGCGCGCCAACCGCACCGGCTGCGCGGTGCTCTACCTCGGCCAGATGGCGGAAGGCGATGAACAGCTCGGCTACCTGAAGCAGGCGATCGAACACCATGGCGACAGCTACTACGGCGACGGCGTGCAGGTTGGCCCCTACGCCCGCCTCTACCTCGCCATGCGCCACAAAAAGGATGGCAAGGACGCCGAGGCCGCCAAACTCTTCGAAGAACTCCGCGCCACCTTTCCCGACGCCATCGACCACAAGGGCCAGCTGCTCACCAAGTATCTAGAAGAGATGGAGTAGAACCCAGGCGGCGGATCCTCATTTCCTGCACCGAAATCGCGTTAGAACCGGGTGTCGAGATAGAGCTGCTCCACCTTTTCGCGCGCCCAGGGCGTCTTGCGCAGGAACTTCAGGCTCGACGCGATGCTCGGCTCCCAGTTGAAGCAGCGGATGTCGATCATCTGCCCCAGCTCCTCCCAGCCATAGTGTTCGACGAGCCGCGTGAGCAGCGCCTCCAGCGTAACGCCATGCAGCGGGTTGTTCGGCTGTTCCTTCATTCCATTCCCGCCTTCTGTTGCTTGAGCATGCGCACGATGATCCACAGCACGAGCAGGCTGACCGCCCCGACGGCCCCGCCGCCGAGCAGCTTCGCATATTTGCGCCACGGCTGGGTTTTGGCGGCTTCGTTCGGCGCGGTGGCCAACACCGGATAAACCGGCAGCGCCGCAAGGTCGGCGGTACCGATCCGATCCTTCAAATCGTGGCGCGGGGCGGCGACATCCCAGGCGCGGAAATAGAGCCCGCCGCCGCCGGCCGAGGCCGCCTCGAACACCAGGTAGCGCGGAACGGCCTCGAAGGTGATCGCATTGAGCGCGAGCGGCGGATCGTCGTGGTGGAAAACCTGCACCTTGAGAAACCGCTCCCGCGCATGGAACTTGACCGTGTTTTCGGTGTCGCCCTCCAGCGCATGGATTTCGCCGCCGCCCACCCGCCGCCACGGCTCGAGGTCGGTGTCGCGGCCATGGATCGATACGGCGCGGACGTACGACGGCGTGGCAGCGTCGAAGGTGAGGTATTCCACCGGACGGCCGGTTTCGCCGAGATCGAAAAGATGGGTTTCAACACCCTCCACCGCTTCGCGCGGCGGCACCTCCAGCGCCGCGGCCGCGACGGTTTCGCGTTCGGCCGGCGTTCCCGACCGGAAGTGCAGCGTCGCGGAGAGAAGATCGAACACATCGCGGGTGGTCTGCGCGTCGGCGTGGATCCGGATGCGTAGCCGGGCGACGTCCGAATTCGGATAGCGGATCGTCCGGTTCCGAACCCGCGGTTCGCGATCGAAATCGATCAAATAGCCCTCGGCCAACCGGCCGGCCGGCGCGGACGGATCCACCGGAAAAATCTCAACGCGCCGGATGAAGCCGCTTCCCGAGGTGACCAGTTCCAACTGGTTGTGTACCGGGATCTCCCCGCCCCGCTCCGGAACCACCAGATCGAATTCCAGGCGGTTTCCCTCGCCGCCCATCCAGGTGCGGTTGAGGGTTTCCGTCGCGGCGATTTCGACGTAGGGGTTCTCCTGGGGCTGGTGCAGGAAAAACGGCCAAGGCGTACGGTCGTCGCCGACGATGCGCAGGTCATTGGGGAAATTACGCGCCTGGCCAAAGACGTCGTCGGGCACGGCCACGCGGCCGCGCTGGCCGACAGCGAAGATCCCGTCGATTTTACGCACCAGTTCGAAGGGCACGGTCGGGTTTTTCTCCGCCGTGCACAGCGCCGGAAGCATCAGCAAAAAAAGGCAGGTTCGTTTCATTGGTTGTCCTCTTTGGGTTGGAAAAAGGCGGCGGCCTTCTGGTAGGCGAACGATAGCGCCAGCAGCAGGATGCCGGTGCCCATGAAGGCGGCGATGCGCTCCAGCCCGCGCAGTTCCGACGAATCGACCAGCAGCACCTTCGCGGCCGCGAGCCCGAAGAGCACCAGCCCGAAATAGCGGTGCGCCGCGCTGCGCCGCTTCATCCCGAAAAGGATCAGCGCCAGCGCGCAAACCGCCCAGAGGATGGTGACGGCGGTGCCGGCCCAGTCGGTGTTTTTGCGCATGATTTCGAGGGTCGTCACGCCGATGCCCGCCGCGAGCGAGGCGAGGTTGAGCAGGCGGGCATAGACCGGCCC
>JBGSLE010000056.1:0-1625 GCA_041740875.1 Pontiella sp.
GCTTTCGCCGGACCGCCCGATCTGGGTGCGGCAACTGCGCGACGCCGGCTACCGCACGGCCTACATCGGCAAGTGGCACGTCCATCCGGAACTCGATCCGACGCATTTCGGCTTCGAGACCTTCGAGGAGCCGCCGCACGACAACTACATGACGCCGTACAAGGCGGTCAAATATACCGTTGAAAACAATCCGTGGCCCGAATTCCCGATCGGTAACTACGAAACGCTTCCGGTGGAGGCGTGCCACTCGCACGTGCTCGCCCGCACGTGCATCGAAACGATCGCAGGGTTTGAAGAGGGCGATGCTCCGTGGCATGTCCGCCTCGACTTTTCCGAGCCGCACCTGCCCTGTGTTCCGGCCGAGCCGTTCGCGTCGATGGTCCCCCCGGATTCCATCCCTCCGTGGGGCAACTTCGACGAAACCTTCGAGGGCAAGCCCTACATCCAGCGCCAGCAAATCAGGAACTGGTGCCTGGAAAAGTGGACGTGGCGGGAGTGGTCGGTCTACCTCTCCGGCTACTTCGGCATCATCGCGCAGGTGGACGACGCGGTCGGCCGGGTTTTCCAATGGCTGGAAGCGCGCGGGCTGATGCAGGAGACGCTGGTCGTCTACACCACCGACCACGGCGACGCGGCGGGCAGCCACCGGATGATGGACAAGCACTATGTGATGTACGAGGAGGAGACGCATGTCCCGCTGGTGCTGCGCTGGGACGGCGTGATTCCGCCCGGCTCGGCCTGCGGCGATTTTGTCAGCCACTTCCTCGACCTGCCGCCGACGCTGCTGGAGCTGCTCGGCCTGCCCGTGCCCGCGAACTACCAGGGGCGCAGCTTCCTGCCGCAGTTGCAGGGTCGCCCGGCGGACCATCCGAGAACGTTCGCCTTCAGCTCCTACAACGGCCAGCAATTCGGCCTCTATTGCCAGCGCATGATCCGCGACCGCAGGTACAAGTATGTCTGGAATGCCACGGACGTGGACGAGTGCTACGACCTGGAAAACGACCCCTTCGAAATGAAAAACCTGGTGGCGGCCGACGAGGATTCGGCGTTGTGCCGGAAATACCGGCGGCAGGTGCTGGCCGTCTTTGCGGAGCTGAACGATCCGCTTGCCACCGGAATGTGGAACCAGCGCTGGCTTTGCGGCGGTTCGCACCCGACCGGTGGGCAGGACGCATGAATCTGGCTCCCGGAAACTTGTTATAGGCTCCCGGTTCCGGGCCGGTTTGGATCGAGGAATATTTAGGTACGCGGCTTGAGCCGCTGCATGGGGAGCTTTCCATTTCAAGCTCCGCAAAAACCGATGGATAGCAACAGCAACAGGAGAGAAGAGATGAGCGGGATGGGGTTTGCAAAAAAACGCGGGATACTGGTTTTGGCGGCGTGCTGCATGGCGCCGGGATCGCAAGGGGAGGCATCTCTTGAGTTGCGGGAGCGGTTCCAAAATCCACCAAACGAATACCGGGTGGTGCAGTATCAGCTTAATGCGGAGACGCTGGAAAAATATCCGCCGTACGGCATCGGTGCCTTCATGGCCTTTCTCTACAAGGAGCTTTACCAGTCCGGGGCGGAGGGCGTGGCAAAGATCGGGCCGCTCGTGGATGCCGCGCAAAAACAGGGCATGAAGG
>JBGSLE010000057.1:0-1687 GCA_041740875.1 Pontiella sp.
GGATTTCATGGTCGAGGCCGAAGCGGGCCGGCTTGCCCTTGCCGGATGCCGGGAGCTGGAGGTCGGTGCCGGTTACCTCGTTGGCAAAGAGCCCCCGTTCCCGCAACTGGGAAATGGCGGCCGCCGGGCTGGACGCCGCGATTGTTCCTGTCTTTTCCGTTCCGTTGATGTCGTGGGCGGTATATTTGAATTTGGGCATGGCGTCGGGTGGTTCGGGTTTAGGTGTATTGGACAATTTCCTCGACGGTCGTGTAGCCGTCGAGGATGCAGCGGATGCCGTCTTCGCGCAGGGTGCGCATTCCGAGTTCCCGGGCCTTTTGGCGCAGGGCGAGGGTGGATTTGCGGTCGAGGATCGCGGCGCGCAGGGCGTCGCTGAGGCGCATGTATTCGAAAATGGCCCGCCGTCCGGCATAGCCGGTGTGGCTGCATGCGGCGCAGCCTTCGCCCCGGTAGAAGGGTTGTTCCCCGATTTGGCTCCGCTCCAGTTCGAGCAGGGCGAGCACGGCGTCGTCGGGGCGGTAGGCGGTTTTGCAGGCGGGGCAGATGGCGCGCACCAGCCGCTGGCCGATCACGGCTTCGAGCGTCGAGGCGATGAGGTAGGGCTCGATCTCCATGTCGATGAGGCGGGTGACGGCGTCGGGGGCGTCGTTGGTGTGCAGGGTGCTGAAGACCAGGTGGCCGGTCAGCGAGGCCTGGATGGCGATCCGCGCCGTGGCCAGGTCGCGGATTTCCCCCACCATGATCACGTCGGGATCCTGCCGGAGGAACGAGCGCAGCGCCGCGGCGAAGGTGAGCCCGATGTTTTCGCGGATGGGCAGCTGGATGATGCCTTCGACGTCGTATTCCACCGGATCCTCCGCCGTCAGGATCTTGGTTTCGGGCCGGTTGATGCGTTGCAGGGCGGCGTAGAGCGTGGTGGTTTTCCCCGACCCGGTCGGGCCGGTGACGATGACGATGCCGTTGGGCTTCTCGATGTCCTCCTTGAAGATGCCGAGGATATCGTCCGGGAAACCGATGTGGTCGAGATCGAGCTGGACGTTCGAGCGGTCGAGCACGCGCAGCACGACGCTCTCGCCAAACTGGGTGGGCAGGGTGGAGACGCGGAAGTCGATCGAGTGGCCGGCGACGTTGAGCTGGATGCGGCCATCCTGGGGGAGCCGCGATTCGGCGATATCGAGGCCGGCCACCACCTTGACGCGCGAGATGATCGGCAACGCCAGGTTGCGCGGCGGCGGCGCCATTTCGCAGAGCGCGCCGTCGACCCGGTAGCGGATCTTGAACTCGTGCTCGAAGGGCTCGAAATGGATGTCCGACGCGCGATCCTTGACGGCTTGGTAGAGGACGAGGTTGACGAAGCGGATCACCGGGGTGGCGTTGGCGGCATGCTCAAGATCTTCGTGGGCAGGGGATTCGCGGCTCCAACCGCCGGTCTGTTCGAGGTCGCTTTCCAGGGTGGAGAGCAGTTCGTTGATCGAGTCGGCCTCCTCGCCATAGATGCGGATGAGCGCTTCGTCGATCTGGGCCTGCGAGGCGACCACATATTCGACGCGCCGGGAAAGCACGAAGGCGATGGCGTCCGTTTCGGGCGGGGCGTGGGGTTCGGCGACGGCCAGCACCACCAGATCGCCCTCCACGCGCACCGGCACGGCGCGGTGCATCCGGGCCATACTGGCGGGAACCACGCGCT
>JBGSLE010000058.1:0-5346 GCA_041740875.1 Pontiella sp.
CCGGTTGCGTCCCAGGTGAAGGCGCGCGTCCGGCTATTGGCGTTGGCCGTGTTGATGTCGAGCTGGCGCCCGTTGAAGAAGACACTGGCCTCGACCGTTGCCCCGGCCGAAAAGCCGCCGAGCGAAAACGACGCCGTCAGCCGGCCGCTGGCCGCGCCAACGGGAAGGGTCTCCCGCAAGATTCCCTTGATCCAAACCTTGACGTTCCCGTCCATGTCGAGATCGACGAAAAAGTCCGCCTTGCCGATGGGATTGGCCGCACTTCCCCGGAAGCTCTTTGTTCCGGAAATGTCGCTGCCCGCAGCGGCCTCGGCCTGGGTGAGGCCGACGCCGAAGCCCGCATAGCGGTCGGGGGTCTGGGTCGCGGTGCTGTCGATCGTCACGACATCCATTTCAACGACGAAGCCGCCCGCATCCAGAATGGCCTGGTCCGTGAAGTTGTGCATGATTCCGCTTTCGGACATGCCGGCGCCAACGGCCATCCGCAAGGCGCCGCCAAAAACATGGATGTTGTCCGGCAGCTTGGTGCCTTCGAAGCCCTCGTAGTGGACCGCCCCCGCGCCCATGGGAGGAAACAGCGTGCCCGACATGCCGTTGGTCGAGGCATCGATGTCGGCCAGGTCGTTGCGGTCGAAGGTGTCGAGCAGCAGGTCGACGCCCAGCGCGCCCGGCCCGGAAAGCTTCGGCAGCGAAAGCAGGCGGCTGGACGGAACGCCCACGCGCTGCGCCCACCCGTTCCATTCGTTGATCATCGCAACGAGGCGCTCGGGATGGTCCAAGGCGATGTTGTTGAGTTCGGTCGGATCGGTTTCCAGGTCGTACAGCTCCAGCGTGTCGGCGAAGGAGGACCAGTCCGTGGTGGTGAAGGTTTTCGTCACAAGCTTCCACCGGCCGTCGCGCCAGGCGCGGGTGGATTCATGCTCGAAGCCGATCTGCCGGTCGAACTCCGCCGCGTCGTTGAAGATCGGAACGAGGCTCTCCCCTTCCATCGGCAACACCGCATGGCCGTTGTACTGGGTCGGGAAGGAGGCGCCGGTCAGATCGACCACGGTGCGCATGATGTCGATCAGGTGCCCGGGCTGGTCCGACCAGCGTCCGGGATTGGCGATGCCCGCCGGCCAATGGGCGATCAGCGGCGTGCGCGTGCCGCCTTCGTGCGAATAGCGCTTGAAGTAGCGGAACGGGGTGTTGGCCACGTTGGCCCAGCCGCCGCCCAGGAAAATGTTGTCCTCCAGGAACGGCTGCCCCATGTTGACCAGGTCGGCGCCGGTGAGCGGCGCATGGTTGTTCACGCCGAAGGCCCGGCCATACAGGCCGCCCTCGGCATTCCCGCCATTGTCCGAAAGGAGGAAGATCAGCGTGTTGTCCAGCCGCCCCGCCGCACGCAGGTGCTCGACCACGCGTCCGACCGCCCCGTCGATCTTGTCGATCATCGCCGTGTAGAGCGCCATGCGCCGGGCGAGGTCGGCCTTGCGGTCGGCCGCGAGGGAACTCCAGGCGGGAATCGGCCAATACTCCCCGCCGTTGTAGGGCGTGTCGCTGGTCGGCGAAAGCGCGAAGGTTCCGTCGATCACGCCGAGGGAGAGCATGCGGTTGTAGCGGGCCTGTCGTACCGCGTCCCAGCCTTGGCTGTAGATAGTGAGATAGGACTGGCCGCCCGGCGGCGTGTATTCGGCCACCGCGGCCGGCGCGCAGATGTCGAAATGCGGCGCGTTGAACGGCAGGTAGAGGAAGAACGGGGCGGCATCGCCCTTGGCCACGTGGTGGTCGATGAAGTCGAGGCAGTAGTCCGCCAAGGCATCGGTCTGGTAGAACTCGTACGCATTGGTTCCATAGATCCGGACAGGCACCTCGTTGCTGGTCGAGGTCAGCTTGTTGTCGGTGCTGTCCCAGTAGTCCGCGCCCGCGCCCGAGCCGTTGGTTCCGAATCCGAACACATGCTGGAAGCCCCTGGCCCAAGGCACCCTGGCCGTGGTGGAGCCCAGATGCCATTTGCCGGCCATGTAGGTGCGGTAGCCTTGCTCCTTCAAGAGCTCGGCCAGCGTGACGTTGTTGTCCTCGCGCAGGTTCGGCAGGGAGTCGCCAGGAACCACGGCCACCTGGTGGGTATAGTTTCCGGTCAGCAGCGCCGCGCGCGTCGGGCTGCAGCGGGAGGTGTTGTGGAAATCGCGGAAGCGCACCCCTCCGGCCGCCAGGGCGTCGATGTTCGGCGTGCGGGCCTCGCCGCCGTAGCAGCCGAAATCGGAATACCCCATGTCGTCGACCAGGATGACGACGACATTCGGCTGGTTGCCCGTGGCGAACGACAGCGCCGCCAGCGTCGCAAAGCAGCCGGCCACCCGTGTTGAAAAACCCTTGTTGATTTTCATGTTGCCTCCTTCTTAGCTTAGCGCGCCCCGGAGGGCATCGGTTGCGGCGTGACGGTCGGCCCCCATACCTCCAGGGCGTCCGGCCCGTTATCCTGCGGCACGAACCGGATGCGGTCGATGGCCATCTGGCGGGGATCTGCATTCGTCAAGTCGTAGTGCCGGTGGTAGACGATGAACATTTCCCGGCCGTCGGGCGAGGTCGTCAGGCAGTGGTGCGCGGTACCGTGCGCGTAGGACGAGGATTTCATGATGGGGTTGAATCCATATTTTTCCCACGGCCCCAGCGGGCTGTTGGAGGTCGCATAGCCGACCGCGTAGTGGGGGCTCTTGAAATGGCTGCCGGAATAGGTGAGGTAGTAGGTGCCGTTGTGCTTGACCACCTCCGGGCCCTCCACGATGCGGGCCATGTGCTGCTCCCACGGCTGGTCGGGCTTGACCATCAACCGCAGCGAAGAGGGATCGACCGACACCATGTCGTCGTTGAGCTTGCCGCCCCAGATTTCGTTCCCGCGGTTGAAGTGGACATAATAGAAATAATACTGGCCGTCATCGTCCTGGAAGACATGCGCGTCGATCCGGATCGTTTCCGGCAGCATCGGCTTCTGCTCCGCCTGGCGGAACGGGCCGAGTGGGGAATCCGCCGTGGCGACGCAGATCCGCTCCTCGGCCGCATAGTAGAGGTAGAAGGTTCCGTTGCGCTCGACGATGTCCGGCGCCCAGAAGCGGGAATCGCCCCAGCTGTCCTTGTTTTTCAGGACATAGCCATGGTCGGTCCAGTGGACGAGATCCGGCGAGGCGTACATGCGGATGCCTTTGCCGGCGCGGGGAACGCCCAGCGTATGGGTGAAATAGGCGTAATACATCCCGCCGTGCCTCAGCACCACGGGGTCGGCGCAGCCCGGCGCAACCGGATTGGTGTAGGTTGCAACGGCCGGCTTTTCGGGAAGATCCCTGATCCGGAGATTCCTGAAGCTCGCTTTGCCGCCCAGAACCCGAAGCCCGACCTGCCCTTCGGAAAAGCGCGTATCCAGGCCGTCGATGCGCGGATACTCGACGCCGTCCACCGCTTGCCCGCCGACAAAAAACTTCACGTTGCCGCCTTGTGCCTGCAAGCGGCAACGGTGCCATCGTCCCGGCTCGATGCGCACCGGCTTGCGGGCGATTTCCGACCAGCCGCCATCGCTTGCGCCCCACAGCACCTGGTTATCGCCGGCATGCAGCCCCGCAAAGTAGCCCCTATGGGCATCGGTTCCCTCTCCCGCGCCGTCCACCCGGAAGAGCACCCCGGCCTGTGTGCCCGCCGCATGGATCATGATCTCCACGTCCAGCTCGAAATCGGACGGCGAAACCCCCTCCCGCAAGGCTTTCGGCCCGTTCGGCCCGGAAGCGGTCAGCACCCCGCCATCCGCCGTCCACGTTCCGCCAAGCAGCGTCCAGCCGGCAAGGCTATCCGCCAAAACGCCGGGAACCAGCGTTCCGCCCACCATGCAACCGCAAACAAGCCATGCCGAAATCTTGCTCATACCCCAGACGCTCCATTCACCTCGCCCGCGCGATTCACTCGCGCACCCGCACCTTCCCGTCGATGGTCCAAATGCCGTACACCCCGCCAATGCGGGTGCCGGAAACCGCCACCACCGTTTCGCGATCCTTCACGAACAGCGAATTCCATTTCCCGGCCACCCCTTCGTCCAACGCGAAGGGGACGCTCTTGTTGGCAAACCCGCGCGCCATTTCGTCGCCCACATAGACCACCATGCTGGATTCCTCGCCACTCTCTCCGATCTGCACGGAAAGCAGGGTGATGCCGGAAGGCATCTGGCAGAGGTACGGGGCCCCCGCATACACGCTCGGCGCCAGCGGTTCCGCCAGGGCCGCGCGGCGGCGGGGACTGGTTCCGCCGACCACGCCCTCTTTCCAGCGGCGATCCGTGTCCGAATAGAGGATGACCGGCTTCATCTTGCCGGCCAGGCCGTTGTCCTCGATGGCGATCGCCACGGTCTTGCCGTCGCCGAGCAGGCACGGCGCGGGCATGCCGTCGCGCGACTGTTCGCGGAACGAGACCCGCCAAACCTTGGACGGGTCGCGCGAGCTGATCATCGAAATCTCCTGCTCGTTCGAGTCGGCATAGGGGGTTTCGTTGGCGAAATAGATCTGGACCTCCCCGTCCGGGAACTGGAGGGCCGAGGGCTCCCAGCACCCCTCTTCCCAGCGGGTTCCCCCGTCGTAGATCCGCCGGGGAGCGCTCCAGCTCAGGCCTTCGTCGCGGCTGACCACCGACGAGATCGCAAAGGGGCTTTTCCCATCCGCCGGGCGCTCGTTGTACAGCAGCACCAGGTCGCCGTTCTGCAACTGGATCAATTCCGGGTTGGCGGCGATCCCCTGCCCGTAGGCGGTCGCGACCCGCCCCTCGTCCCAACTCCGGCCGTCGTCGCGGCTGCGCTTGACCCAGCTCTGCCCCTTCTGCTGGTAGCAGCAGGCCAGCACGCCGGACGTTAGCCGGATGATGCGGGCGTAGGTTCCATGTTCCGCAACGAGGCGCAGCGTGGACGCATCCCACTCGACCTGCACCTTGCGAGGATCCACCGCCGCGTCCGCCAAGCCGGTCGCGGCGAGAAGCAGGGCCAATACCCTTGTCCTCTTCCCAGCCGTTTTCATCGGGGGGCCTTCGGCTTCATCGTCTTGTATTTTCCGTAGAGGGGATGGTCGTCCGGCACCACCTGCGGCTTCATCTGGCCCTGCCAGTCGGCGAACGCCTTTGCCAAGGCCGCGACGCGTTCGGGGTGGGCGGCGGCGATATTGTTCCGCTCGCCGGGATCCCGTTCGAGGTCGTACAGCTCCGGCGGGTTGTCCCCTTCCATGAGCAGCTTGAAGTTTTTTTCGCGCACCGCCCGGAGCGGCCGGGCGAGGTTGGTGTCCCGTCCGGGAATCCGCCACTCCCTGTGGTCGTTGTAGAGCCAGAAAAGCCGCTGGTGCG
>JBGSLE010000059.1:0-3736 GCA_041740875.1 Pontiella sp.
ATCCTGCTCACGGCCAAAACCGACAAGGAGGATGTGCTGACCGGTTTTTCCGCCGGCGCGGACGATTTCATCAAGAAGCCCTTCGACAGCGGCGAGTTGCTGGCCCGCATCCAGGTGGGGCGCCGGTTGGTCGAGCAGCAGGCCTTGCTGCACTGCTTGATCGATTCCATTCCCGATCCGATCTATGTGAAGGATAGCCGCGGGTTCTATCTGGGCTGCAACGCGGCCTACGCCCGCTTTGTCGGGGCCGATCCGCAAAACATCACCTTGCGCACGGCGTCGGAAATCCTGCCGCCGGAGATTGCCAAGCAATCCCATTTGGAGGATTTGCGCGTGCTGGCCAACGGCGCGCCGGCCGAAACCGAAGGATGGGTCAAGGATGCGCAGGGGGCCGAGGTGTACTACAGCACCGTCAAGATCCCTTACCTTTAATCGGCCGAGGGCTCCAGCGGGATGATCGGCGTCAGCCGCGACCTCACCCGCCGCATCCGCATGGAGCAGGAGATGCGGCGCCTGGCCGTGGCGGTGGAGCAGTCCACCGAATCGATCATGATCACGGATGTGGACGGCGCCATCCTCTACGTCAACGCCGCGTTCGAGAGCACAACCGGCTATGCCGCCAGCGAACTGGTCGGAAGGAGCCCCGGCATCCTGAAGAGCGACCACCACAGCGCCGATTTCTACAAGCACCTCTGGGACACCATCTCCCGTGGCGATAAATGGGAAGGGCGCATCACCAACCGCAAGAAGGATGGCAACCTCTGCGACGAGGAGGGGGTCATCTACCCGATCCGGGATGCCAATGACCGGGTGGTCAACTATGTGGCCATCAGCCGCGACATCACCCAGGAGATGGCCATCGAGAAGCATCTGCGCCAGCAGCAGAAAATGAACGCGATCGGCGAGCTTGCGGGCGGGATCTCCCACGACTTCAACAACATCCTCACGGCCATTCTCGGGTATGTGGCGCTTTGCATGCATGCCGTCGACGACGAGGAGAGCAAGGTCTACAGCTATCTGAACGAGATCGTGAAGGCCGGCGACCGGGCCACGAAGCTGGTGCGGCAAATCCTCACCTTCAGCCGCCAGGAGGAGCAGGCGTTCCATCCGGTGGACCTCCAGCCGGTGATCGAGGATTCGCTCAACATGGTGCAAACGACGCTGAAGAAGAACGCGGTCGTCAGGACCGACATCGATCCAACGTGCGGCTCGGTGATGGGCGACAACACCCAGCTGCAGCAGGTCATGGTCAACCTCTTCACCAATGCCGCCCACGCACTGGGCAAGGAGAAGTCCGGCGAACTTTTCGTGGGGCTCAAGCAGGTCGAGATCCGCCGCAAGACCGGCAGTGGAGAGCTGATGGAGCTCGAACCCGGAACCTATGCCCGCATAACGGTCCAAGACACGGGATGCGGCATGCCCCCCGAGGTTTTGGAACGCATCTTCGAACCCTATTTCACGACGAAGAAAAAGGGCGAGGGCACCGGCTTCGGCCTATCGATCGTCCATGGCATTGTGCGCAAGCATCGCGGTGCGATCCATGTTGAAAGCGAGCCCGGCAAAGGGACGGTGTTCACCTTGTTCTTCCCGCTGCTCAAGAGCGACGGAGCCCGGCAGAAGCCGCCGTCCATGCCGGTGGAAACCGCGCCGGCGGGGGATGGGCGCATCCTGTTCGTGGACGACGACGAGGCCGTGCTTTCCATGGGCCGGGAAATCCTAGAATCCTATGGCTACAAGGTGGTTACCGCAACGAACGGCCGGCGGGCCCTTGACATTTTCCGCCAGAACCCGAAGGGCTTCGACGCCTTGGTTACCGACTACAGCATGCCCGAAGTGAACGGCCATGAATTGATCCGGGAGGCGCTTGGCATTCGGCCCGGTCTGCCCGCGATCCTCTGCAGCGGCTACATGGAAAAGGTGGTTGGCGAGGATTTGGCCAACCTCGGCCACTTCGCCTTCATGGCCAAGCCGGTCGATTGGCGCGAGCTGGGCAAGACCATGCAGCGGGCAATCGGGCAAAAATAGGTTGCGCGACCGGTTTGCAGACAGGCCGGGAATGGCACCGTTATTGCTAGGTTTCCGCGCATGTTTAAGGGGCACGAATGAAAAAAATAGATACCTACCTCGAAGCGATGCTGGAAAAGGGCGCCAGCGACATCCACCTGTCCACCAACCACCAGCTCTGCTTCCGGATCGATGGCGAAATGCAGTTCCAGCGCGGAACGGAAAAATTCACCGACGAGGAGTTGCGCGAGCTGCTCCTGGAATTCACGCCGGAACGGAACAGCGAGGAGCTGGACCGGACATGGGACACGGACTTTGCCTATGAACTCGCCGGCTCGGCGCGCTTCCGCGTCAACATTTTCCGCGACCACGAAGGTATCGGCTGCGTCATGCGCCAGATTCCCTCCCGCATTCCGACGTTCGAAGAGCTCAACATTCCCGAGGGCGTCCGCCAATTCTGCTTCCTGCGCAAGGGATTGGTGATCGTGACCGGTCCGACGGGCAGCGGTAAATCGACCACGCTTGCGGCGATGGTCGACCTGATCAACCGCACCCGCCGCCAGCACATCATCACCATTGAAGACCCGGTGGAATTCAAGCACCGCTCGCTGGGTTGCCTCGTCAACCAGCGCGAAGTGCATGTACACACGAAAAGCTTCTCAAGCGCGCTGCGCGCCGCCCTGCGCGAAGACCCGGACATTGTGCTCGTGGGGGAGATGCGCGACCTTGAAACGATGGAAATCGCGATCGAAACCGCCGAAACCGGCCACTTGGTGTTCGGCACGCTGCACACCAACACCGCCTCGACCACCATCGACCGCATCATCGACAAGTTTCCCGCCGACCGCCAGAACCAGATCCGCACCATGCTGGCCGATTCGCTCAAGGGCGTGATCGCCCAGACGCTCTGCAAGCGCATCGGCGGCGGCCGTATCGCCTCCGTCGAAATCCTGGTGGTCACGCCCGCCGTCTCCGCCAATGTCCGCGAAGGCAAGACGCACCAGATTCCCTCGATCATGCAGACGGGCCGCAATGTCGGTATGTGTACCTTTGCCGACGACCTGCTCAGCTTGGTCAAACGCGGCATCATCACGCCCGAGGAAGCCTACAACAACGCCATCGACAAGCCGTTCCTCCAGAAGAAATTCAACGAGGAAAGCATTTCGCTCGACCTCAATATGGTCGCCTTGGATGACATCTATTCGGAGGATGGCGAGCAAGAGGAGTTTTCCAAGGGCGAGAAGGCCCGGAAAAAGCTGCACGTCAATCCACGCGACACCGCCGCGCTGCGCGAGTTGATCCTCATTCTCGCGACCAACGAAAACCCCGACGAGCGCAATGGGCACGAGGCGTTGGAGTATGCGCAGAAGCTGCTCGACATCACCGGCCAGGGCGATGCCCTGACGCTCATCCTCATCAGCGCGGCCTATGCGGAATTGCAGCACTTCAACGAAGCCTCCGAATGGGCGAAGAAGGCGCTGCGGGTGGCCAAGGCGAACAAGCAGAAGGATCTATCCGTCCGCATCGAGCGCTACATCAACCTCTACAAGCGCAACATTCCGCTACGCGGGGAAACCGCCTAGCCGACCACCGCGCCGACAAAGTTGCGCCGGAAGGCGTCGATCGAATACCGGGCCGCCACCAGTTGCTGGAGCGGCCCGGTCTCCTTTTGCCCGCCATTCAGCACCCGGGCAACGGTTTCGGCCAACGCCGGGCCATCGCCCGCCGCGAA
>JBGSLE010000060.1:0-5383 GCA_041740875.1 Pontiella sp.
GGCCTTGGCCGTGGCCGGTTCGCCGATCCGTTCGAGCGCCCGAAAGGCATGCTCGCGGAAATCGGCGACGTTGTGCGCGCATGCTTCTAGCAGGGGTCCAATCGCGTCGTCGCCCTTCTTGGCCAGTTTGGCCACGAGGTCGGCATCGATGGCGTCCTTGTCGTCCACCGAAACCTGGGCCAGCTGGTACCAGATGGAGTCGGCCCCCGTGGCGGGAACGGCATTGATCTTTTCGAGGACGGCGATGGCGCCGCTACGGATGGGTGTCCGCTCGTCCTTCAACGCTTCGAGCATGAGCGGTTTGGCGTGTTCGGCCAGCGCGGCGAGGGTGGCGATGACGGCTTCGCGGACGGTGGCGCTTTGGTCGGCCAGGGAATCAACCAATCCTTGCGCGGCGGATTTCCCTCCGGTAAGGGCCAGGGCTTCCACGCAGGCCAGGCGCAGTTTTTCGGAGTCCGATCCGAGCTTGGCCACCAGCGCGGGGCTGGCCTTTTCATCGCCGATCTGTCCGAGCGATAGGACGGCGGCATGCTGCACGGCCTCGTCGCTGTCGCCCAGCGCTTCGATGAGCGGATCGATGGCAGCCGTCGCCTTTTGCGTTCCCAGCGCCTGCGCCGCGACGAGGCGCGCCTCCACCTGGTCCAGCTTGAGGGCTGCGATCAGGGGCGTCGTGGTGGCGGAGGTGTTGATGGAGGCCAGCGCCTTGACGGCGGCCAGCACGGCGGCGGCTTCTCTATCGTTGTAGAGCGCCGCCAGCGCATCGACCGCCGGTTCGGCCTTCAGTTCGCCCAGCGCTTCGGCCGCCGCGATCCGGATTTCGGGCTTGGGGTCGCCCAGCGCCTTGACCAGCTTTTCAATGTTGCCCTTGGCCTTCCACTTCCCGATGTCGTCGATCGTGCGGCTGCAACCGGCCAGTCCCAGGGAAAGGCGCGCGACGAGCAGGATGTTGATAACAAACGGTCTTCTTTTCATAGCGGTGATCCCCATTTATTCACTAAACGACGCCTTGCTGGCCCGGACTTGGACGCAGCGGCACCAATTTGCGGAGGGACTTTATATGGATTTTCGCGCCCGTTCAAGAAGTCCGCTCGCTCAAAACACCGGCCGCGTGTCGGCCGGAAGAATTGCGGGGACGGGCATTGACGAACGGGGGCTTTTGGTGTTCCATCCTCATCCCCTTTGGGGGCGACTGGTTTCGACGGGTAGGTTGAAGCTTCAGTTGCGTGCCGAGGTTGGTCTCCGGGCCTCGTAAAAAGGAGTCCAAAAAAATAAATGCTACTGAAGAGTACGCACTGGCAGCTTAGTTCTGCCACGTCTCTACCCTGAAGCCTGTTAAGGGCTAGAGGCGACGATAACAGGCTGGCGCCAAGTCCGGGGATCCGGGAGGCGGCGCAAGAACCAACAGGATCCTAGCGACCAAAGTGGCCCGGTCTGGCGGCAGCGGCGGCGGCGAATCCTTTAATGCCAGACTACGCACGTAGACGCTGTTGTGACTCTTATTCGGACGGGGGTTCGATTCCCCCCGCCTCCACCATTCTCCGCCAAGTCCCCGGCCGGCAAGCCGGGGACTTGGCGAAGGATGGTTTCCATGCAGTAGGATGAACGGATTTGGACGATCCTCCGGGTAGCACCTCCTGCGCTGCTACCCATGGATGAATGGACGAACTAAAAAAGGCGCGGAAACCGCGCCTTTTCATCGCCCCGGGGGATCGGGCTCTGGTTTGTTCGAACAGCAACTAGAAGTAGTAGATGATACCGGTGGCAACATTCACACCATAGATGCCAACATCGGTATCGCCGCCGGGCGTATCGGCTTCCAGCTCGTTCAATTCATAGGAAACCTCGAAGTTGAAGCCCAATTCCGGCAGTTCGGCGAAGTTCCACTCGACGCCCATCAGCGGAGCGAGGGAGAAGCCATCGACATCGGAAGATCCGCCACCTTGATCAATCTCGGCCATCCAGAAGCCGAGCGACGCGCCAACATAGAATTTGCTGTTAGCGCGTTCGACCAGCGCGTAGTAGCCTTTGCCCTTGAGCACGAACAGGTCGGCTTCCAGTCCATTTTCGACATCCACCATGCCTTGGGTGAGCTCCACCTGCCAACCGATGGGTGCAGGCGTTCCGCGGACGGCGACGCCATTGAGCAGGTTGCCCAGGAACATTCCCTGGTAGCCAACACCGATGTTTCCGACTTCCTTCGCGGTCTCTTCGGCTTGTGCGATCGACACGGACATTAACGCAACCAATGCAATGCCTAGTATTTTTTTCATGTCATCCTCCTACTGGTTATTCCCCCTGTTCTGGCCCCGGACCTCCCGGGAGCAACACAGATTGGTAACGGTGGCAGGCTCCAAGAAATGGATGCGTTGGGAAAGGAAGGCAACACCGAACGCAAATCGACGATGACTGAACCACATCCTACATATGGAATGTTCCGCATCACTGCGGCCATTAAAGCGTTGCGAAAAAGCATTGCAAGCCGATTTCTTTGAAATAGAAGGATGCTTTGCACGGATTATTTTTTGTGTTGAAACACAGGATGGGGCGTATCGCCATTAGAAATGATAGGAGATGGCGGTATAGATCCTGTCGTTCTTGCTCCATGTGCCGAAGTAAAGGTCCTGTCCGTCGAAAATCTCCAGCACGGCCTCCAGATGCATTCCATTGCCGAAGCGGTGTCCGGCGCGCAGCTGCACGAAGGCGTTTTTCATCTCCATTTTAGGTTTATGGATGACGGGGCGCTTTTTGACCGGATCACAAGATTGTCGGGATATTTTTACGGCGGAGGCCGCCCCATCCAACTGATCTTCATTTTTCGATCCTGTACCGGGCTCCGTCCATCCAAACAAACATTTCCTCTTCCAAAGGTTTAGGAATTGTACGCATTGCAGATTGCTTCGGTATTTGGTGCCGTGCTATTTCTGCCGAGCCAGCGTTGATTTCGCGTAAGGCATGCCTGCCAAGGGGAACGGGCTGCGCTGAATCAGAAACTCGGAGATGCCGGGAAACCACCAATGAAAAGACAGCCGAAACACCGGCGCCGCCCTGCCGGTGCGCCGGTGCGTTTGAACCCAAAATAGGAGAAACGCAGATGCTTCAAGACCAAACTCTACAGACTGCCGCGTCCCGTATCCTCCAACGATCTGAGCGCCAGCCAGATTTGGCGAAACTTCTGGCCTCTTTCGTTGACGTCGGCATCATCCCGCAACTCGACAACACTAACAACCAGATATTCTACGGCCGCCGTGGCACGGGGAAATGCAGACAAGGACAACCCGGGACTGCGATACAATATTTATTCACTCGACTATGGTACATATGTTGATCTGCTCGGCACATCTAGGCAGCCCGTTATTGATCTTTTCGACTATGACGATTCCACGGATTTGATTGTGCCTTTTGACGATAAGCGAAGCATCCGAAGGATCATTCTAGATGCAGCCACTCTTGACAATGGCAGCTCGAACAACTGAATCCACGGTACAGAACTGGGCGCGCGGGCGCGCCAAGTTCTGTCCATGATTCATGACGCAAGCAGCGCACCGCTTCCACCACTGTAAATCTCCTAAGGGGCAATTTATGCCTTACCGCCTATCTTCCCAAAATAAAACCACCTTGACACAATATAACCGATTGGTTATATAAGCGGGCAGTTATGAAATGGGAGATCGAATATACGGATGAGTTCGCGGCGTGGTGGTGCTCGCTTTCCGAGCCAGAACAAGATGACACGGCGGCCGCCGTGCAACTGCTGGGCGAAAAAGGGCCGACGCTGCCATTCCCGTTTAGTTCGGGTATTGCCGGCTCCAAGCATGGCCACATGCGCGAACTCCGTATTCAGCATGCAGGCGATCCGTACAGGGTGCTTTATGCGTTCGATCCCAGACGGTGCGCCATACTCCTGATCGGAGGAAACAAGGCCGGCAACGACCGGTGGTATGATGAGTTTGTCCCCAAGGCGGATGCGATATACGACACCCACCTTAAGGAACTGAAGAAGGAGGGTTTGCTATGAGTAAGCCATTTAGAAAACTGCTAGAAGGAATGTCCGAAGAGCGCCTAGAGCGAATCAAGATAAAGACCGACGTCCTGAAAAACGAGATGGCCCTTAAGGAGCTGCGCCAAGCCCTCGCCTTGACCCAGGAAGAACTGGCGAAGGAGCTGCATGTCAACCAGGCTGCCGTTTCCAAGTTCGAAAGCCAGTCTGATATCTATATCAGCACCTTGCGCAAAATCCTGTTTGCCATGGGTGGTGAGCTTAAAATCGTTGCGCATTTTGCCGATGGCGACGTGCTCATCAACCAGTTTGATGACATCCGAAAAGGCGATACCGGTCAAAAAGCACTGGCTATTTGACCGAAAAAACCGCAACCAGCAGGAAACCGCGACCGAATACCCAATAAAATCGCGTCTTTGGTAGCGACCCCCCGCCTCCACCATTCGACTCGCTTCGTTCGATCATGGCAGGCCGTGACGCGAATGGTGCGAGTCGAATGGTTTCTTAGGTAAGCGCGACCCGCGGGGAGAGCTTTCCAAACCAAGCGCATCGAAGGGCAAAAAAGCTACCTTCCCGCCCCGCGCAACATCTGTTCGGTCGTCGCCCAGTCGAGGCAGGGGTCGGTGATGGAGAGCCCGTACGTGAGTGCGCCGGAAATCTTCTGGTTGCCCTCTTCGATGAAGCTTTCGACCATCGCGCCGGTGATCGGGCAGTTGCCCTTGGCGCGCTGGGCGAGGATGCTGTTCCAGACCTTCACCTGGTTGCGGGCGACCTTGCTGGCGTTGGCGTGCGAGCAGTCGACCATCAGGCTCGGTTCAAGGCCGGCGGCGACGAGCTTGCAGGCGGCATAGGTGACTTCCGGCAGCTCGAAGTTGGGCTGCTTGTCGCCGCCGCGCAGGACGAGGTGCGTGTTGGGGTTGCCGGTGGTTTTGACGACCGCCGTGTGGCCCTCTTGGTCGATGCCGAGGAAACTGTGCGGGATGCTGGCCGATTCGATGGCGTTGATCGCCACCTGGATGTTGCCGTCGGTGGCGTTCTTGAAGCCGACGGGCATCGAAAGGCCGCTGGCCATTTCGCGGTGCGTCTGCGATTCGGTCGTACGCGCGCCGATGGCAGACCAGCTGACGAGGTCGGCGGTGTATTGCGGGACGATCGGATCGAGGAATTCGGTCGCGATCGGCAGGCCCAGTTCGACGATGTCGAGCATCAGCCTCCGGGCGGCGTGCAGGCCGTGCTCCATGTCGCACGAATCGTTCAGGTGCGGGTCGTTGATGAAGCCCTTCCAGCCGATGGTGGTGCGCGGCTTTTCGAAATAGACGCGCATGACGATGAAATAGGCCTCCTTCACCTCGGCGGCCAGCGCGGCCAGCCGGCGGGCGTAGTCGA